>WFQY01000329.1 GCA_015486815.1 Phycisphaerae bacterium
ATACTTTGCAATGCTATTGATTGTATCGTCCACTATGTCTATGCCTAAAGATTTTATAGTTCGAAGTTTATTTCCCCCCATTAGTAATTTGTCAATTTTGTGAGCATTTTCTATACCGAGCCACTGGTTGGCCAATCGTGAAAATTGTCCATACGCTACTGTGGTTCTACTATCACCATAAGGAGGCGAAGTTACAACTATATCAACAGTTCCTTTTTCTATGTGTTTTATCTCGCGAACCGTGTCGAAATCAAAAATTTTCGTAAAGACTTTTTTGTCTCCTAAAATAGCAATATATTCGGATAATCCCTTTTTGTTTCTCAGCAATTTACTCATCATTATCTCAAATACATTGGGATTAAATTTCGCCCGACGATGGTCGGGCATACGATATAGTTTAAACTCGCTATTTTTTGTCCAGCTACAGTCTCTTACGGTTTCGCTAAAAGCAACAGAAAAAAAGTTTTTAATTTTTACATCAGGTATAGTGTTTATGAACTGTCTGATAACTGCTAATTTTTCTTGTACCTCTTTGTCAAACCAATAGTCTATATTAGTAAAATTGGGTATAACCACTTTCGATTTGTGTGCACCAAAAGTTAGGCTAAAGGTAATATCATTGAATTGTTGTAAATATACATCTAATATCTGTAAATCGATAGGCGTGGTTTTGGCTTCTGCAATAAGCCTTGCAAGAGGATTTAGATCTGTTCCGATAGCATTTATTCCTTGTAGATTTGCTTCAACCAAGGATGTTCCTGTGCCACAATAAGGATCAAACAATAAAGTAGCGTCCGAACCGTATGTTCGTATGAGCCTACTTGCAACTTGGGGAATCATCATTGCAGGGTAGGAATGGAAGCAATGTGTATAGGATTTTGTGTCTGCATTTTTAAAATCCCAGATTACATCTCTATACTTATTATCTATGGTCATAACCATATATGCTTATTACCCTTTTAGCAAATATCTTGTATTTGTGTAAACAATAATGGAAATTTGCTTTCGAAAACCCTAAAACCTGTCCCATGATTTCTCGCCATTGTTCCTTTATCGTGCAACCTTAAATCAACTAATAAATTTTCAGCCTTAAATTGATCCGCTAATAATTCCGGTGAGGTTCCTTTCATTAATTGTGCTCGAGAAAAATGAAAGTATTCGATACCATCACGTTCTTCTGTGAACGCAGAGACAAAGATCATCGCAGGAATTTTTTGCTGAAATCGCTCAGCTAATTTTGCGAGAGACCAGATAGCAATTATTTCTCCTGAGACGTGACGAACCGAAATATTATCGTTATCTACACTCAAAAATAATCCTGCACTGTTAGGTCTCAGGCTCATCGTATAATATAGGCCTAATCTACCGTTCCTGTCTCTACTTCCATATTTCCTTACTGCTTCTAATGGTGGTATTTGCCAGACTTTGTTGTTAAACGTAAATAAAGTGATAAGGTTATTAGAGCTTATACGATGGGCTTTTAATTCTGCACCGGAAATATCAGGTAATGCGATATTATTTTCGGTAATTCCTAAATATGATTCTAATGTGTGTCCGATGCCCGTGGGGCCTTTTCTGGTCGATCGTACGAATCCTCTATTTCGGAGTTCTTTGAATTTTCTTGTAAATTCTTCTAAATCCATGTGTGGGTTTCCTATAGCTGTTATAAACTAATTTTTACCCAAAACCCTTATGAAACTCAATAACAAATGTGCAGCTTATAATCATGGCATTATGAATTCGTGTTCGCCTGGTCGGCAGGTCAATACCGGACAGGGTGCCTTGCGAACGACACGTTCCGCTACCGAGCCTAACAGTATGTGCGATAATCCCGAACGTCCGTGAGTCGCAAGCACTATCATATCAATAGCTTGTTCGCGTGCGTATCGGACAATCTCGACGAAAGGCTTACCGACGATTATCTTCGTTACGAGTTTATCGACGTCCGCCAAATGTTCGCTGACAAATTCGTCCATCTTCTTTTGATGCGAAGAGATTAGCTGATCGACATCAATTGTCATCGGTACACCGTCAGGCCCGAGTGCCAGCCAATATTGATAACCTTCATCGACAACGGAAATGCAATGCAGTTGGGCATTATATTGCTTTGCAAACGATTTGGCATATTTGAGAGCTACCAGCGAAAGGTCGGAAAGGTCGGTCGGATACAGTATTTTTGCGAGCTTAATCATTTTTCGTTCTCCCATCGAAATGCTTTTCTCTTGACGTGGTTCGATATAATCTTTCTATTATAAGCATAATACAAAGGTTGGAGATATGCAAGATGTCGATTGACGAATCGAAAAAATCCGTACCCGACGAGCATGGGCGATTTGACGAATTTGGCGGGCAGTTTGTTCCTGAAACGCTGATGGCTGCTCTTACCGAATTAGATAGGGAATATAAAAAGGCAAAAGACGATCCCGAATTCAATGATCAGCTAAGCTGGTATCTGAAATATTATGTAGGTAGGCCTACGAGCTTATACTTTGCGCGCAATCTGACATCAAAGCTTGGCGGTGCGAAAATTTATATCAAGCGAGAAGACCTTGCACATACAGGTGCGCATAAGATAAACAATACGCTCGGTCAGGTACTGTTAGCTAAGCGGATGGGCAAAAAGCGTATCATAGCGGAGACCGGAGCGGGTCAGCACGGAGTAGCGACAGCGACGGCAGCTGCTGTCTTCGGATTTCCTTGCGATGTGTATATGGGTACGGAGGATATTCGCAGGCAGGAGCTTAATGTCTATCGTATGAGATTATTGGGAACAAAGGTTATTCCGGTCGATACCGGTCAGCGGACGCTTAAAGATGCGATAAATGAAGCGATGCGTGATTGGCTCGGTTCGGTTGAAACGACGCATTACGTTTTCGGTTCGGTTGCAGGCCCTCATCCGTTTCCGATGATAGTAAGGGATTTTCAATCGGTAATAGGCAGAGAGTTAAAGCAGCAGATAACGGAGCTCGAAGGCAGGTTGCCTGATGTTTGTATTGCGTGTGTAGGCGGCGGCAGCAATGCAGCTGGTATGTTTTTCGAATTTATAGAAGAGCGTTCCGTTCAACTTATAGGCGTAGAGGCAGCTGGCTACGGGCTGGAAAGTGGCAGGCATTCAGCGAGTATATCCAAAGGCAGCCCGGGCGTATTGCACGGGGCATATAGTTATGTATTGCAGAATGAAGAGGGTCAAACGCTACCTGTGCATTCGGTAGCAGCTGGGTTGGATTATCCGGGCGTCGGACCTGAGCATGCGATGTGGCATAAGACCGGACGCGTTGAATACACCGCTGTTACTGACGAAGAGGCGATAGAAGCGTTCAAATTGCTTTCGCAAACGGAAGGGTTGATACCTGCGCTTGAGTCTGCTCATGCGGTTGCGTATGCGATTAAACTGGCGCCAAAGATGAAAAAGGAAAATATCCTTGTAATCAATCTTTCGGGCAGAGGCGATAAAGACTGTATGGAAGTAGCGAGAAT
>WFQY01000330.1 GCA_015486815.1 Phycisphaerae bacterium
ATGCCAGCCTGTTCGTTCCTTGAATGTGCCGCAAACTCTCGGATACCGCCAAACATCGTCGGGCACTTTGCCTTTACTGTTGGCACGTTTATCGTTATAGACAAGTTGGCGTGCTGATGGTACACGGATAGTTTCATCGTTGAAGGTGAAATTCTTCGGATGATTTGTGAAATAAAATATATGCGTATGGGCGCGAGCGAATTTTTTCTTCGTCTGCTGGCCAAACGTATAATGCCAAATAATCCAGTTGCGTAAATGCAATCCGATTTGCCTCGCTATCATTCTGACCTCAGCTGCATATTCGTCGCCTATAGCGATATAAAATGAACCGTTTTGCGCGAGTACATCTTTGCATGCTTGCATCCACCTTCGAGTCCATTCGACGTAAGTATCATAATCCTGATTGTCTTCATATCTATCGTAAGCATATCCGATATTGAATGGCGGGTCTGCAAATATCAATTGCACCTGCAAACCGTCCGCTTGGGTAAGCAGTTCGATGCAATCGCCACAATATAAATTGTCGGGCTTCATAATCATTTCACTAATCGGATGACAAAACATACATTTCGAGTTATCATAATGACATAATATTGTAGTAATCATTTCTTGTCCAGAGGATAAGCATACGAGAATAAAACTAATGGCGGAGAGTTTTGAAAAGTTGATTCGCGATAACAAACGCAATAGCTTGCTGCTTGCGATATTGTTTTCGTGTTTTGTTATAATGCTGGGCGCAGCGATAGGAGCTGCAATCGGAATGTATCAGCTTGGCGGACTTTGGCGTGAGGGGATGTTTTGGGGTATAATTTTTGCTTTCGCTCTGACAGTGATAATGCTAATCTTCAGCTATTTTGGCGGAGCGAAGACGGTACTTGCAATTTCAAAAGCTCGTCCTATCGAAAAGTCAGACGATCCTCAGCTATATAATGTCGTCGAAGAGATGAGCATAGCTGCAGGTGTACCTATGCCTAAAATATATCTTATCGACGATACCGTACCTAATGCATTCGCAACGGGAAGAGACCCTCAGCACTCAGCGATAGCAATAACCATAGGCCTTCGCGAAAAACTCACCCGTGATGAGCTTCAAGGAGTAATAGCACACGAAATGTCGCACATACGAAATTACGATATTCGATTTGCTATGCTGATGGCGGTGCTGGTAGGAGTTGTAGCGTTACTGTGTGATTTTTTTCTACGTTCGATGTGGTTTGGTGGTGCGAGACGTTCGCGACGCTCGTCGTCTTCGGATAGTGGCGGCGGTGCCGGTGCTTTGATATTATTGCTTCTTGCTATTTTGCTTGCGATAATCGCTCCGCTTATCGCTAAGCTAATCGAACTCGCAGTTTCGCGTCAGCGGGAGTATTTGGCCGACGCATCAGCAGTCGATCTTACACGCAATCCCGAAGGTCTTGCATCTGCGTTGGGAAAAATTTCCAAAGACAAAGAAGTGCTGGAAGTAGCAAACCGTGCTACTCAGCATTTGTATATTGTAAATCCCATAAAACCGTTCGAAGAACGTGCCAAAAAGATGTTTCAAACTCATCCCCCTGTAAGAGAACGTATAGCGAGGCTGCGTTCGATGGGATAAATAGATTTACCTTTAGTCTGTTTTATGGTATAGAAAATATACTTTAACGGAGCGTTTGTATGCGAATAGTAGCGGAAAAAGGCGAAGCGAGCTTCACCGAAAAGCAATTTGCAGGTGGAACGATTTATGTAGGCAGCCATAATCAATGTCATATCGTCTTGCCGGGCGACAATCATATTGCCCCCCGACATCTGATGATCTTCGAAGAAGGCGAGAAATGGTTCGTTGAGCCTCTGCACGATCAATATCATATGACCAGACTCAACGGACATTTGCTTCGCGAGCGCATGGAGCTTAAAGATAAAGACGTAATTACAGCGGGCAGTTTTACTATCAGGGTTTTTCCGTCCGAAAAGAGCGAAGATAAGTCGGTTCCGGTACAGGTAATAGCAAAAAGCCATACTGAGCTGCAGAATACGCTGGGTTATACGCTGGAAGACCTTAAGCTGCCCGATACGGTAATAGTCAAGCAAGTCAGTGATACTTTTAGTCTTTCAAGGGGTAGGCTCGGATATTTGTCCGCTCTGGCACTTCGTATGCTCGAAGCTCCCGATGTAAGAACGCTGATGACAATAGTTGTCGATGTAATGATAAAAGATTTTGATGCCTGTTGTGCTTGGGTAGGGCTTCGTAGCGATGCGGAAGGTTACCTTCATCTTTCAACCGGAAAAGATTTGGTAGGTAATGCGATAGATGCACCGCCTGGTGCAAAAAAATTTTCATTTGCAGTGGTTGAATGTGCACGTGCGGTGATTCAGCAGTCGCTTGATGACCGTCCCGACCGCTCTGCAATTGCAAGCCCGTTGATCAGTCCCGACGGCTCGCTGGGGATGGTATATCTTGAGAGTCAGCCCGGTAAGCCGAGATATAATGTCGCGGATCTGGATATGTTGATGTTCATCTGTAATCAGATGGCGATAGCGATTGACAGGCTACTGAGATTGCAAGCTGAGCAACTCGATCAGATAAAATCGTTGGATCAGGAGCTTGCGAGGAAAGTCCAATCTGGCGTTGCACCGTGGCAGGTGCCTCAGTGGGGCGGGCTTAAAGTGGCGGTGCTCGCTGAGCCGGGCGGCGGACTTACTACCGATTTCTACGATATACTATCAGTCGGAAATGATCACGCAATGGTAATGATAGGCCAAACTCCTCCGGGCAGATCCGATACCGCTATTAGCATAGCGGAGGCCTCTTCCGCTTTTCGCATAGGAGCGGTACATAAGGACTCACCGCAAGTTCTTATGAGGCAGATTAATTGGCTTGTATTTACGACCTCAAGTGAGCCGAGGCATATTCATCTTGCACTACTGTCAATAGAACCTGACAGCGGGCAATTTTATTTGGCTTTAGCGGGCAATCTGCATGCATATTTATTGACATCGAGCGGAAAGATGACAAAGATAAAAACGCCTGACAATCCTCTTGTCGGAGAGACTCGAAAGACAAAATTTGAAGCTGTCAGGGGTAAACTCAATTCGGAACAATCTATTGTATTGGCGAGTTCGGGATTGTTTACTCTGACTTCTCGCAGAGAAGAAATTTACGAAGAAAGCCATTTCGTAGAACTGCTTGCGGACGTAGCTTCCGAACCTCCGAATAGAATTATGGGCGAACTTGTCGATGACATTTCCGGCTTTACAGGCGGAAAAAAGCATTCGAGTGATATTACAGTACTCTTGCTGAAAAAGACTACCAAAAGCGACTGAATAGAAATAGATATGCGAGAGTATTTAGGTATTTCGGCAAACTCGATACAAGCGTTTCGATACACCCCGCCCCTTCGCGGGGCGGGGCTACTCAACGCCCGCAAACTCCGGTCGCTGAGTGATTCGCCGAAAGCGAATCGTATCGAAGCGACTGATTACTTAACAAATGTTTAAATCGATAATGTTGTGATTATCGGACGTATTTTGGTGAAACCCCTCTATTAATATTATTAGCTGATCCTTACAAACAAAGTCGCTGATACTTTTTGACGATATATTCGCTGTGATATTAACTGATGATGTGTAAAGTATATCCCGAAAGGGAGCGGGTGAGATCAGCTTATGGATATTGCAACAATAATCGGAATGATTATAGGCTTTGGTGGAATCATCTGGGCGATGTACGAGACGACCCACGGTAATATCGGTGCGTTCTTCTCGACCGAAGGTTTCGTTGTTGTTATTGGTGGGTCTATTGCTTGCGTGTTTATGGCGATGCCGTTAAAGTCGGTTCTGGATGTCTTTAACTATCTCAAAAAGTGGATTTTCGGCAAGGATATCAAAGTCGATAATATAGTCAAACAGCTTGTAAGCTATGCGGAAGTTGCTCGTCGTGATGGTATGCTTGCATTGGAAGATGCCCTAAAAGAGCAGGAGGATCCTTACCTGAAGAAAGGGCTTCAACTGGCGATCGACGGTACCGATCCGGAAATTATCGAGCAAACGTTGCGAATAGAGGTGGATGCCTTAGCTGAAAGGCACAAAAAGGGTAAAAAGTTGTTCGAAATTATGGGAAAGTTTGGTCCCGGATTCGGATTGACCGCAACGATTATCGGACAGATTGCGATGTTCCAGAATTTGGGCGGTGATACATCGTCAATCGGACAGGCATTAGCGGTGGCGTTGTGTGCTACGCTTTATGGCTGTATTATCGCAAATGTAATTTGCGGACCTATCGGCGATAAACTCACCATACGCTCGGAAGAAGAGCAATTTCTCAAAGAGATGATACTGGTTGGAATAATGAGTATTCAGTCGGGCGACAATCCTCACGTTGTAGAGATGAAACTAAAGTCGTTTCTTTCGGAACGTCAGCGAAAGGCGCTTGAGAAAAATGATTAAGCAGAGTATTGAATAATGGCGGAAAAGAAGAAAAAACACGAGGAAGAATCAAGCGGTGAAAGTGCACCGATATGGGTTGTCAGCTTTGCCGATCTGGTAACTTTGATGATGAGCTTTTTTGTGATATTGGCAGCTGGTAATCCGAAGGATGTAGTCTATGACCCCGAATTTGCGGAGATAGTAGCTGCCATTAAAAAGGCATTCAAATATCTTCCACCTGCCGATTCGAAAGACCCTGTCGATCTGATTATTCTCCGTCAACTTAGCAAGCTTAAGAAGAATAAAGGCGAAGATGGTCATACCGGTAAACCCGGCGAATCACATCGAAAAATCGAAGGTATGAGTGGAAGAAACGAGATGGTTACGACAATTCGCACCGGTACGCAGACTACCATAGGGTCAGTGATTCCGTTTGCAAGGAACAGTAGCAAGCTTTACCCCGACTCCATACCTATTTTGGAGAATATAGCCAAACAAATCAAAGGGCACACGAACGTTTTTGTCGTCAAAGGCCATACCTCGCGTGATGAAGAATATGCATTGCGTAATACCGGCAGAGACCTTGCTTACGAACGTGCAAAAGCGGTAGTAAATGAGCTTGTAAAGTTAGGCGTTCCTCGCCAGGCACTGCGGGTGCAATCGTGTCGAGATTTTGAACCGTTAAAACAGGGTGCTTATACCGAGGTCTCACGAGCTGCTAATAGACGCGTTGAGGTCATCGCAACCGAAGCATTGATTAGCGAATATCAAGGCGAATACAATAATGAAAAGCCAACGCCCAAAGTGCTTGTAAATTCTCCCCCAAAACCTTAATTTAATTAGGAATGTGCAAAATGCAAATCCGTAGGGGCAGACCTGTGTGTCTGCCCAAAGATCAGGGCGAACACGTAGGTTCGCCCCTACAGAATTTAGCATTTTTCATTTGTCATTTAACACTTCCGCCACAGGCGGATCTTCGTCTCCGCCAAAGGGCGGAGGACTCCGACGTCAATCTCTCTCCTCTCTTCACTCTTCTTGTTCCACTGCGCTAATCCAGCGGAGCGGAATGAAACTCGCCAGCGTCGGTATCAGCACCAGCGTAAATATCGTCGAGACGAACAGACCGCCTACAATCACCGCTCCGAGTCCGCGATATAGTTCGCTTCCCGCACCGGGCATAATGACGAGTGGCAGCATACCGAAAATTGTCGTCGTTGTGCTCATAAATATCGGGCGCAATCTCGTTCGGACGCTTTCGATGAGTGCATCATTCATACTTTTTCCGTCGCGTTTTATGAAATGCAACGCCTGATGGATAATAAGAATCGCATTATTTACGACGGTGCCTATAAGTATGACAAACCCGAGCATTGTCAGTACATCCATCGGTTGGCCGGTGGTCATATGAACTATACGTAAGCCTAAGAACCCGCCCACCGCTGCCAGCGGGACGGAAAACATTATCACAAGCGGATGAATAAACGAGCCGAAAAGCGAAGACATCAGCAGATACGTAATCAATATCGCGAGTATGAATCCCGCACTGAGCGATTTTAATGTCTGCGTGAGTTTGTCAGCTGTCCCTGCTAAATGTACTTCGATATCAGGTGCAATCAGCCCCGCTTTGCGTAACGGCGTTATAATCTGATTTTGGATTATTCCCATCGTACGCTGCAATTCCATTCCCTTCGGATTATCGACGATAAGGGTAACCGCTCTTCGTTCTTCGACGTGGTCGATTTCTTGTTGAGCGCTGGTGGTAATATAGCTTACCAGATTGGACAGCGGAACTACTCCCGCCCGACGGGTATAAATCGGAGTCTGAATCAAATCGGGCGAGCCTTTGATTTCTCCTTTTTTGGTTTTCAAAACGAGGTCTATTTTTTTGCCCCTGTCGTGAAAATCACCGATTTTGGCACCATCGACAAGAGCAGCGAGCGTAAGCGATATTTGATCCCAATTAGCTCCCGCACGAGCAAGTTTGACTCTGTCGGGCTCGAGTCTTACTTCAGGCCCACCAAGCATAAAGTTAGGCGGCTGAGGTTGGGGAACTTTTCCGCCAAGCATTTTATTCGATGCGATAGCGCCGAACATTATCAATGCGGATCGTGTTACCTGATTTATATCATTTCCGCTGATTTCTATATCGATAGTATTTCCTCTGCCGCTTACTGATCGGCCAAAGATCGAAGGCTGAGATGCAAACCCCCATACTCCCGGTATCTGCTGCCAAGCGCGATTTACGAGCGGGATAAGCTCACGTGCCCTGCGTGGCTGAGTTGATGTTACACCGATAAACGCATAATCACCGAAGCCGACATAAAAGGAATTCTTTATAGGCGGAAATTGTGAATGTTTGAGTTGTTCAGCTATCGGTTTTTTATCCGAATACCAATAGGGCTTGAAAAAGTTTTCTATTTGTTTTCCGATACGGATATTTTCGTTGATACTATAGCCAGGCGGCATAATCAGAAAAGCGAAAACGAGATTACGATTGCCGATGGGCAGATAGCTTGCTGGTGGCATAAGTAAAATAGACCCTACAATCGATACGCCTACCAGCAATAGTATTGTTATAAGCTTATATCGCAGAGTGCCTATTACGCGAGAGACGATCGATAGGATGAAATTTGTTATTGTTGCACCGATAGCTGATGTCTTTTCGGTCAAGCTGTGAATAATTCCCGTTTCACTTCCCGGCAGCGAATGAAGAATTCTTGCCGATAGCATAGGTATAACCGTAATCGAGACGAGCAGAGACAAACTCACACCCGCGGATATAGCTAATGCAATATCGCGAAACAGTTGCCCCGCTTCTTCACGAATGAAGACTATAGGCAAGAAGACAGCTACCGTTGTTAGCGTACTCGAGAGCACCGCTCCCCAAACTTCCGATGTGCCGTCATAGGCAGCCTGAAACGCTGACTTACCCATTTGACGATGACGATAGATATTTTCCAATACCACTATCGCATTATCGACAACCATACCGACAGCGAACGCCATACCCGCAAGTGATACTACGTTGAGATTTCTACCCATCAAACTCAAAGCCAAAAATGTTCCGATTACGCTTATCGGAATACTGACAGCTACCACGAGAGTAGGCTTACCTGCTCGCAGAAATAGGAGCATTACCAATATCGCAAGCAGACTACCGAGAATCAGATTCGAACGCACCAACCCGATAGCTGAGTAAATATAATCGGTTTCATCATACACCTGCACAAGTTTCAGATGCCTTTGAGTGAGCAGACCAGCGTTGAGTTCCTTAACCGCCTGTCTTATCCCCGCCATTACCTCGATTACATTCGAGCCAACCTCACGAAAGACCGGAATCGCCAGCACCGTCTTACCTCTCTCGCGAACGATGTAATCGGGCTCCTTATAGCCAAATACTACTTTGGCAATATCCCGAACATAGACAGGCCCGCCAGGCTGCTGAGCGATTACTACATTCGCAACATCGCTTAGATGCTCGAACTGTCCGACCGCACGAATCTGATATTCATCTTTGCCCTGTTCGATATCACCCGCAGTAGCGTTGATATTTTCGCGAATTAGCGCATTTTTAACATCGGATACATTCAAGCCACGGGCAGCCAATGCAGGCATATCTATTAGTACCTGTGCTTCTCTGTCCTGTCCGCCATAAGCTAATACCTGCGCTACCCCCGGTACCCGACGAAGCCTCGGGAGTACGAAATCATCTACGAATTCATACATATGCGGGACATAAAGATTTTTATCGGTAGCTTTGAGGATAAGCCACGCAATCGCATTCGATTCGTCCGACGAAGAAGCCTTGATTATCGGCTCGTCTGCCTTTTCCGGATAATCCGTTACCTGCCTGAGCATATCGGAGACATCAAGTCTTGCACGGTCGATATTCGTCCCGACGTCGAACTCAAGCCTTATCTCTCCGACGCTGCGTCGAGACTTGCTCGTCATCTTTTTTAACCCTTGTACATTCTTTAGCTTCTCTTCCTGACGCTTGATAATCTCCTGCTCAATTTCCTGCGGGCTTGCATCCGCCCACGTTGTCGTTACGGTAATTATCGGAATATCAATATTAGGCGTTAGCTGAATCGGAAAGCGAAACAGGCTGATAAGTCCGAAGACTGCTATCAGCAGTACGCCCACGATTACTGTAACCGGATCTTTGATGGAATATTTTATCAGATTCATTTTTGCGGAAATTTCCCTTTAATTGTCGGCATGGTTTGTTTCAATCCCAGCTGTTTAGTGTTAAGAATGATTATAGGCTGACCGGGACGAAGCCTTTCATTACCCCTTATTACCACAAGCTCATTAGGTTTGAGTTTTCCGAATACCGCGACCTTTTCGGTATATTCCAAACCCGTCTCAACCATAATGGGCATCGCTATATTGTTTCTTATAACGAAGATTGTTCGTGTAGGTCCTTTGAAGATAATTGCATCTCGCGGAACCACCATCACATTCATCATAGGCCCAGCTGGCAGCTTTGCCCGTACGAACATACCCGCTTTGATTTGTCCCGAACGATTATCAATTGCAATTTCCACCGGAAACGTTCTCGCAGCGGGGTCGCCACGCGGAATGATATGAGCAATCCTACCCGTGAATTTCCTATTAAGCGCATCAATCCATATCTCCGCTTTGTCATTAAGCCTGATGTAGTTTATAGCGCTCTCCGGAACATCGACTCGTGCGAGAATAGTATTGATTGCTATCATCTCGACGATAGATCCGCCGATAGTTACCCATTGTCCTATTTCCGTTTTCTTAGCGGTAACATATCCCGTATATGGCGCATAGATAGATGTCTTGTCTATTTGGTCTTTAATCTGATTCACTCTCGCCTGCTGAGCCTGAACTTGCGCCCGTGCCCTGGCGA
Source organism: Phycisphaerae bacterium (assembly GCA_015486815.1). GTDB lineage: Bacteria > Planctomycetota > Phycisphaerae > JAAYCJ01 > JAAYCJ01 > S014-18. The sequence continues at coordinate 9,281 of WFQY01000330.1, forward strand.
TAGTCTGCTTCCGTGGCCCAGCGATAGCTTTTGCCAATTCCGCCTTCATCTGATAATACTTCTGTACCGCACTCTGCCAATCGGAAATCGTATCCTGATATTCTTTTATACTTGCTGCCTTTTCTTTGTATAGCCGTTCGATACGTTTCTTTTCTCTGTCCCACTTTTCCTTTACCGCTTGTGCCTCTTTAACCAACGCCTTTAGACGGTCGATATCTTCTTTACGTGTGCCAGCTAACAGCTCATCGAGATATTGTTGTAACCCTTCAAGTTCAGCTTTCGCTTGATCATATTGAAGCTTCAATGCGGTATCTTTGAGCTTGCAAATCAGTTGCCCTTGTTTGACAAAATCACCTTCGCGAACATCGAGTTTTATCACCAGCCCGGAAATTTCCGCAGATACCGCTCCTTCTCTGTCAGGCATAGCGGTACCTACCACATTCACCACCGCACGAAGCTTTTGCATTGTAACTTTAGCTGCCAATACTTTCGCAGGCATAATTGCGGGCTTACCTTTTTGCTTCTGAGCGTAGCTCGGCGGAGTCAACAAAATCGACAAAGATAAAGATATAGTCAATACCGTTTTATTCGCTGGGTTATACATTTGATATTTTCCTGTTAATGTTATTCGCAACAAAAGATATATTATATATATTAGCACAATAATTATCATTAGTCAACAATTACCGAAAGATAAATAAACAATATAGGCATTGTGACATATATGAAAACTTCGGTCGTTGAGTGTTCCCGAAAGCCTTCTCCCTGTCATTCCGTAATTCCGAAGGGATATACGGAATCCATCTTCAATAATCCATAATTCTTTTTTCTGGATTCCGCATCTCCACTTCGTTCCGTGCGGAATGACAAAGAGTGGGGTCATTCTGTAATCCTGTGGAAAACCCCGGTCGCTGAGTATCCCGACTGTGCCGAAGGTCCCAACGGTCCCGAAGGGATACCGTTGGTAGATGCCTTCGGTAGATGCCGTTGGCAGATGTATCGAAGCGACGTAGCAAGCTCATCTATTCAGAATTCCCAAAACCTCAAAACGCCAGAATATTACATTTCTCACGCATATTACGCAATTCTCGTTCTGACATTCTCAAGAATGTCAGAACAAAGCTTATCCGACCGATATTCAATTACAGACCGGCTTTCCTAAATTCGAAGTTCGACTGCTAAAGGCAGATACGCTACTGGTGAAATTCGGTTTACGAGCATCCGAAATCGATAGCTGGTGAAATTCTATTTGCAAACACCACATATACCCCAACTTACCTTTATGCA
>WFQY01000331.1 GCA_015486815.1 Phycisphaerae bacterium
CCACATAACGTCGTGCCTTCAGCTCGGACATCGCTGTTATAATCTTTTCAAGTTTGCCCTTATCGACTTTGAAAATCGGATCAGCCGGATACGACCAACTATCGCCTTTACGAACGAATGTCAGCGATTTGTTACGCCTGATAATATCGAGCCTGTCTATCTTATCCTTATCGATATCAGCGAATATCTTCGTAGGAATAAGCTCCGCTGACAAATCATCGAACAAACTCGAAGAAACCTTCGCTACCATCGCATTAGACTTGCCCGCCAACGCAGCATATACGCTTGCCTTATATCGCGAAACTATCAGAGAAATTGTTTCCTTAACGGTTTTATATTTTATCTTTTGTTTTTGTTTCGCTTTTTGAGTCGAAGCCGGCTTCGTCGCTTGAATAACGGGAACTGTTTTAGTAGTAATAATCGTCAGCTTGATATTCGGACGAGCTAAATGATATCTGCTTAGCCTGCCATGCGAAACATATTCCTCCGCTTGTAGTGTCGCACACGATAGAAGTATATTCTTGACCTTTTCTTTGTCCGCAGATGCCTTTATGGGCGAGATTATCTGCCAATTGTTTTTACCCTTGGTACGTTTGAGATGATAAGTTCTATCCTTTCGTGTGAGTTTGATTTCCGTTACGTCGTCGAGGTCGAACTTTAACATCTGCTTATCGAGATATACCAATACCGGCCTGAGTATTTTCTTCAGATTGTCGATATCGACCGCACATACATATTCGATTCCGTTTCTGTGGATATATCGGTACAGCCCGCTTGGTGAGGTTTTTCCGATATTAAGCACAATCGGTTCGAGTTTATTCGTAAGCGAGAGTTTTACGGTATATTCAGAGCGAATTAGCCCCGCTTGTCTGAGGAATTTGTTATTTACATTATCCACAAATCCCGCGGAGGTCATCGAGACAAGAGAGTCTATCAGCTCGTCAACCGCATTGGTATCGCAGCTTACGAATTTACCCTCCCATTTAACACGCCAAGAGGCATTTTTCTTTTCAAGAACGACTTTTTCGCCCTGCCCTGTGATTTCTATTTTGCTCAAATCGGATTTTGCAATATCAACGATTTTCTTATCACGCCATTTAACAGAGTCGGGCAGAAATTTGTTTACATCATCTTCTTTTAACGTAAATACCCATTTTCTGTCTGCCCGTTTGGCATAGACTTGTTGCTTGCCTAAGCCCGATTTCACACCAATCAGCAGGACATATTTCGTCTTTTTTATTACGGGCTTACTCGTCGGCTGAGTTGACGTTTTTTTCTTATCATTCTTACCTTTATTTTTATCCTTCGATTTCTTTTTCGGTTTGATTTCTTCCGTCTTTATGATGGTGATTTTCCAGACCGGCTTTTCAAGACCATAGGGGCTGAGTTTTCCTTCAAAGGTATCTTCGACAAATTCCTCAGCTGACAGGTCGGAAAGTTTATCGAGGGCATCTTTTATCTTTTCTTTGTCCGCTTTGGCACGTACCGGAGCGAGCATCAACCACTCGCCCTTTTTGCCTTTGACAAATTTGAATTGCTCCTTGCCGTTATGGACATAGTCAAGCTCGGTAATCTTATCCTTGTTTATCTCCCATAGCTGTTTGTCGCGATAAGCTTGCAAATCTCTCTTGATGCGTTTGCGGATATTCTGATCGACGATGAAAACTTCCTTACTGCCAGCTAATTTCACATAGGTATCTTCCGATGCGATAACATTTCTGCCGACCAGCAGTTTGATTACTCTGCCATCTTTATCGGTAATCGATACTTTCATCAGCGGATCATCCAAGCCCGTATCCGCAAGTGTAGTGTCAGCGTAATCACCCTGGCCGGGGACAAACGTTTCGAGTTTTTTGGCATCTCCGAACGTGGAAATCAGCTCCGTTACTTCCCACGAAACGGCAGGGGCTTTTATCGGCTCAACGATTGTCCACTTACCCTTGTTGTTTTCAAAAACGAGATAACCCCTACCACGAATTTCGAGTTTGATACGTTTTGGCCCTTTAAGCTTCGGAGCTATCAGCAGCGATTTTTTAGCTTCTATTACCGGCGCCTTGTGAGACTTTTGCGATTGCGGAGAGAATACCCCCAAAAACCACGAAGCGCAAAACAATGCGATTAACACAATCAAAAGTGCTATTGTCGTCTTAAAATTCATCCGTTAAGTCCTCCAACAAACAATCAAAGGCGATGAAAAAATTACTTCTGCCTCCATACATACACTATTCCGCCAACAAGCAAAGCAGCCAAAGGCCAAACCACCCACAGGAATATTTTCCATAGTGTCATACCCGTATCGGATATATTCTCGATACGCGGGACGTCAGCGAGTCTTGGCCCGACAGCTATCAGATTTTCATTATCGTTAAGCCAAAATACGCTATTGGCAAACAGTTCAAGATTGCCCGGGTTGATTGTAATCGCTCCTATTCCCTGAGCGGTAAGCACATATTGCTGCTGATTGGCAACACTGTCGGTAGCGAAACTATCATTACCGAAAATCACCACCTTGCACTTTGTTTTCGTATTTTCCAAAGCTACACCGATATAGAAAGGCGGAAGCGTATCGACATCGGGGTCTTTCTTCGCCCAGCCACGTTGAAGCAATGCAAAAATATTACTCTCCGCCCAATAATCACCAATGTCGGGCTTTATGGTTATCAGCGGTATCACTTTGATATATTTCGGTGTCTTATCGGTCTTTACTATCGGAATCGCCCATTGAAATATACTGACGAGCGACTGAATCGGACGGGTAATTTCGCTATCGTCATATCTTGAAATTATGATGCGATTGTCAGGTATTACCTGATTGCGAATTTTCATACCGCGCAGTACGAGTTTTGCAAACTGCACCTTCAAGCCAAACTTCTTATCTATCATATCGGAAAAGGCATAAGGTTTCGCCATCATCATCGGTGCGAATTTTGCAAGGAACATTACCCTTTCGCCCTTGTCAATCAGTTTGGAGATGATATCGATTTGTTCTTTACCGTATCCGCCCATAGGTGGCATACCGGGTCTTTGGCGTTGATTGGACGCAGGTATGACAATAAAGACTCTGCCCTTTACGTTTTTATCGGGTTTGGGGATTTCCGGATTAGCTTTGATATCCCAGCTCTTAACGATAAAGTTCGCCTCTTCGAGTTTTTCCTTTGCCATTTTATATGGTGCAGGCGTCATCTTCATCATAGCGAATCCGGGCCTGATCGGATCGGGCGGTCCTGCGTGTACGAAAATCGCTTCCGACTTGTATTTTGCGGTAAGGCCGAGTATCGCAGAGCTAACAGCAGCTTCTCCGTTGAATGCATAAC
>WFQY01000332.1 GCA_015486815.1 Phycisphaerae bacterium
ATACTGTATTATGTAAGCTGTATTACAGAGAAGGTAAAATGCAAACGACAGGAATCGAAAACAAGCCTAAAACCAAATACAAAATGGTTTATCAAACCCTCAAACGCAGGATACGCTCGCTGCCTGCGGGTTCGAAACTTCCTTCGGTAAGAGATATGATGGCAGAGTTTGAGGTTTCTCAGCTTACGATAACAAAAGCGCTGAATAAATTAGCTAAAGAAAACCTCATCTATTCCGAGCCTTATAAAGGCATATATGCGAGGGACAATTCGCTTGAACCGATACGGAAATTGCACAAATTCATAATAGCAGCTCCTGATTTCTATTCTTTTAATTATGATACGGATATAACAGCTATTGCACACCAAGCAAACGAAAGAGGGGAAGTAGTCAAGGTAATAAGATATGATTGGCGTGAACGGATATTTACAAAAAGATATCTTATAAGAGAAGAAGTTGACGGGTTGATTATTATACCGACATCTGCCAACCTGAGTCCGAGTGATATTGCTAAGCTAAATTCCTTTAATATTCCGCTCGTTGTTTGGGATAGAAATTTCAACGGACTTAATATTGATTCTATTTATTACGACGACGAATATGCCGGAGAATTGGCAGCTAAGCATTTGATTGAGCTTGGACACAAAAGGTTAGCGGTATTAGCTAGCAAGCCTAAAGTAGCAACGGTAATGAGCAGGATAAAGGGTTTCATCAAATTTGCCGGTCATTATGGAATAGAGGCGAAGATAATTGACTGCGAGGTCAATCACGGCGAAGACGGTATTGATAAGACATATCATAAGGTAAAGGAATATATAAACGAAAACGGGCTCGATATAACGGGATTGTTCGTATGCAGTTCAGCTACAGCTATAAGCACACTTTGTGCTTTGCACGAATGCGGAATAGAGATTCCGAAACAGATAAGCGTGGTCTGTTACGGGGATTCGCCTATAACGAGATTTTCTTGGCCACCTCTTACGGAAACCAAGAGAAATCCGACGATGGCAGCCAAGTTAGCTATAGAGATACTGGAAGGGAAAATAAACAAAACGGATAGTGAAATTGTTAATCATGCTATTCTGCCTGAGTTGGTAATTCGTTCGTCAACTGATAAATGTAACAGATAGTTTTTTAGGAAGGAGCATTGCGCATGGATGTGAAAAGCCAGAAAAACGGGAATTGTTGTCTTGATGTTTTTAAAGTTAATTTTAATTCTTTTTTAACAAGGAGAAAAACGATGAGAAAAGTGAGTGTAATGTTGATGGTTGGTTTGGTGTGTGTTTTAGGTTTGACTGTATCTGTTAACGCTGTTGTGGTTTTTTCGGATGATTTTGAAAATGGATTTTCTTGGTCTCAGGATGGCAAATGGGGCTGGGGTGCAAGAGACGTTGATGGTAGTGCGACAAATAACACAGTGGCTGACAACTGGAATCAAGATGCTTCGCCGTACTCAAACTGGGGTGACTATACCATCATGTATAAAGATTTGTCCCAGCCTGTGAGTAATTCGTTCACTTTAGATGCCGACTACGATTGGATGTGGGGGATGGTCCGTATTTCTACATTGTTATTGGTTTGGAAGATAGCAATGGCGCAGGCTATCGTATGAAGATTTGGCAAGAGGATACATCAAATGAAGGTGGCATCTCTATTTGGAAAACTTCTTCACACTCGTCGTCTGATGAGACGATGATAAGCGGTGCTGGCAGTGGATACAATACCGCTGGTTGGAAAAGTAGAGGTTTGAGTAGCCCCGATCTTAAGAGGGTACGTTTAGCGTACGATGCTGATACTCACATGCTTAGTGCTTATCGCGATGTAAATGGCGATGGTGATCTTGATGATGCAGGCGACTTGGTAGCTTCAGCGACTGACTTTACTTATACTACATTTACGCGTATTACGATAATGGGAAGATGGGACAGTACCGTACGTCCACATGTAGATAATGTTGTCCTTGATGTTGTACCCGAGCCAATAACAATTAGTTTGTTTGGTTTGAGTGCTATATTAGGATTTATTCGAAGAAGAAAATAATTCGAGATATGAAATGTGATACGTAG
>WFQY01000333.1 GCA_015486815.1 Phycisphaerae bacterium
CTTTTCTCAATAAACAAAAATTATATACAAAACCATAACATACGTACTTTCAGCCTGTACCGGCTGACTGACGTTTTAAAGAGTGCAAATTTCATACCAAATCGCAAAAAGAAACAGCACATAAAACCTCAATTCTAACTCCCTGTATTGCAAAAGGTTATACGAGAGGCACATTGAGATGACAGGGTTTACACTCTCATTCTGACATTATGACAGTCTGTCTGACAACAAATTGACAGGATGAAAGAGAATACCAGCGGTGATTGATTTCGGTATTCGTTCAGTGTTCAAAAAAAGTTATCCGATCTACTCGCTGTCGGAGGTATCGTTATGGTGTGGCGCGGGAGCGGGTTTTTCGATTTCGGTAATCATCTCTCCTCGACGCCAAATCCTTACCGTGCCGGTAGATTCGCTTATTGTAATTGCGATGGATTTGGTGGCAGCTGTTATGCCGGCAGCTGCTGCGTGTCGTGCACCAAGACCACGAGGTAAAGTATCCGCTACCTTTACGCCCTTAAGATAAGTGCCAGCTGATATTATCGTCCCGTTACCCTTGATGATAAAAGCACCGTCAAGAGTTGCAAAATTCTTTATCGTCTCTTTCATATTGTCGTCAAGAATATTCCGTTCGGATTCCTGATAGCCCTTGAACGGATTGAGGATAATTTGTTTGCAGTATTGAGCGACGTTTTTGTCATCGCCGAGAACAAAAATCGCTCCGATCGGTTTGCCTTCGCGTCCTTCCGAAGCAAGCTCGAGTGCGAGAGTCAAAGCCCGCTGAAATACCACACGTTTGATATGCTCGGTCAATCTCGGTTGGTCTATCGATTGGAAAATTTCCCATTCTTGTCCTACCTGCATTACCATAATGGTATCAAGCTGACCATCAGCAGGGCCTACAAGGAAAATAAACGACTCGTCTCTGTCGAGCATTCGCTGGCTAAACGCAAGCAGGACAGCGGTCTTTATCAAACCCATTCTGCTTAACGACACATTGGGCACGGTAATGCTTTTAAAGCCGAGAGTGTCTGCGAGTTTCTGATAGCTTGGGTCTTTGACGACAAGTATCAATGTGGTTTTGTTCAGACTCAATTCCTTTAGCTGATTGGGGTTTTCAATAAGTTCCAGATAGACAAAAAGGACTTTTGCTTGTATGGTCTGAGCCAGTTTGGCACCGCTGGCGAGAATATGTGGCGTAAGATTATGCTGTTCCTGCGTTTTTGTTTCCATTCGATTCGGCAGAGCCTAACGTTAAAAAGGAACCTGAGTATTGTCAGACGTCGGGATATATTCTTGCATATCGTCAGGGATATGAGCAAGATTGTTAAATCGCGTGTGTTTTCTGTCGAATTGCACCTCTATCGTGCCGATAGGCCCGTTACGCTGTTTCGCAATGATAATTTCAGCTTTTCCGAAAGAATCATTATTCATCTGATCGCCTGTGTCTCTGTAATAGTCGTCGCGATGTATAAGCATAATCAAGTCTGCTTCTTGCTCGATACTTCCGCTTTCTCGCAAATCGCTCATTCGCGGACGTTTGCTCTCTCTTCCTTCCACACTACGATTTAGCTGAGCCAAAGCTACTACGGGTATGTTAAGCTCGCGAGCTAACGCCTTTAGTCCTTGAGAAATAGCGGATATTTCCTGTTGGCGCGATTCCGCTTTAGGACTGGAAAGCAGCTGAAGGTAATCGACAAAGACAGCTGATATATTTTCGCGCATCTTCATCAGTCTGGATTTAGCGCGAAGTTCGAGTATCGTCATACTCGGGGTATTATCGATATACAGCGGGGCATCCTGAAGTTCATCGCAGGCACGGTGAAGTTTTGCAATATCTTCGTCGGTGAGCATATTTCTTCGAAAACGATGAGAATCGACTCTTGCACGCGAGCAAAGCAACCTCTGGACTATCTGCTGTTTAGACATTTCAAGCGAGAAAAACGCTACCGGCTTTTGCTCTTCCACCGTTATATGTTCTGCAATATTAACTCCGAGTGCGGTTTTTCCCATCGAAGGTCGAGCTGCGATGACTATGAACTCTCCATTTTGCAAGCCACTGGTTAAGTCGTCCAATTCGGTAAATCCCGTAGCCAATCCTGTTATATAATGTCCATCTCGCTGTTCGAGTTGTCGGAAGGTTTCCTCTAAAAATTCATTTAGTTGTTCAGGCCCATCATCTATACGAGACTCGGTAATTTTGAACATTCGTTTTTCAGCATTTTCGATGACTTCTTTTGCATCAAAGGCATCGGAAAATGCTTCGTTCAAAGTTTCATTGCAGGTGCGGATAAGCTCGCGAAGAATATATCTGTCGCGGACATTATTCGCATAATATTCGACATTTGCCGCTGACGGGACAGCTGACAGTAATCGCGCGATATACGACGCTCCGCCGATTTGCTCGAGAGCCTCCATTTTCTGAAGCTGATTTTTCAGCAGTTGAGGGTCGGGCGGAACGTTTTGGGTATAAAGTTTAAGCAAAGCCTGAAATATCAGACGATGAGCGGGCAGGAAAAAATATTCTTCCTTGACAATCGGAATAACCTGACCGATAGCTTCTTTACTGAGCAACATTGCCCCTAAGACACTCATCTCATCGCCTATTGAGTGAGGCGGTTGACGATCAGTGTCCGAGATCGGCTGATCGGGTTGACTATTCCTCTTGCTCTTTGCCATCGCTATCAGTCTGTTCTTCCTGATCTTCCTGTTTAGCGGGACTTACCCATAAAACTATTTTAGAACTCGCTTCGGGAGCAAGCTCTATGGTTACCTCATATTTATCAACCTGTTTGATATGCTCGTCTAACTTGATCATATCCGGATCTATATTATACCCTTCTTCCTTCATCGCGTCAGCAATTTCTTTCGGGCCGACCGAACCGAACAGATGTCCCTGCTCATTCGCTTTGACGACGATAGTAATTTCAGTACCATCGATTTTTTGTGCCAAAGCCTTTTTAGCTTTGAGTTCTTCCGCTCGTTTTGCTTCTATGATCTTCTTTTGCTCCTCGACACGTTTGATATTTGCGGGAGTCGGTTCGACAGCAAGATTCTGCGGAATAAGATAATTCCTGGCGTAACCGTCTTTTACTTCAACAATATCTCCGACAAAACCCAAAGGTGGCAAGTCGGTACAAAGCATTAATTTACGCATAATATTCTCTCCAATTTAAATCTGTTCATTAAATTTCCGTTAGCTTGCAACATCTGTCTC
>WFQY01000334.1 GCA_015486815.1 Phycisphaerae bacterium
GTAGTGGCGATTATTGCGGTACTCGTTTCGATATTGCTTCCTTCGTTAAGCAGAGCGAGGGAGTCAGCGAGGCGGGTAGTATGCGCAAGCAACTTGCATCAAATATCCGCAGCATTATATGCGTATTCAAACGAACACAATGGTAGAATCTGGCTTGGTGAACACGAGCTACCGCTCGGTTCCGAACAGCCTAATCTAATCGATATAAGAATTCTAACAGAGGTCATCAAAACTTATAATTTGATTCCGCAATTATGGTGGTGTCCTTCCGATAGGGGAAGTTATTACAATATCTATTATCCTATTTTTATGGCAAGCTATCTTGATTGGGCGGATGACAAAGCATTTAATCACTCTCAAGGCGATAAATATTCGACAATGAGGTTTGGCAGGCCAGGATGTAGTTATAGCTATTGGAATGTTCCCAATCTGCCCGATAATGTAAGAGTAAACAAATTAGATGTGGATGAAGATAATATCGGTAAAGTGGTGATGCAGGACAATGTTCGTCAACGGCCTTGGGGCACTTTCGATTTGGTTCCTCATCGTGCTTCTAACGGTGATCCCGCCGGTGGTAATTTGCTTTTCGTAGATGGGCACGTGGAATGGCGGGATTTTAGCGCAATGGAAATACGTCATAGCAATACGGTAGGGTTCTGGTGGTATTGATATATGACAAAGTTGTTCCTCGTATTTTGTCTTATACTTAATCTTGCAATTTCAGCTGGATGCGAAAAGAATAATGATATGATTGTCGTCGATTCGATTGTGCGTCAGAGTAATATTATTCCCGCTGAAAGCGATGGCTATATCAGATTGCTTCCCGAAACCATTCCCACAGCTTCGATAGATGTTCCGAAAAATCTGAAATCATCACTCGAATTATTTCTGCTCGAAGATGGCACATCGGAAATACCGCTGTTTGATAAGATTGCGGATTCCGAATTAGCAAATAAGTTAGCTAACCCGACCGATTACTACAGGTTGAAAGGCATATCGCCAGCGGAGAGTTTCTATCCCGGTTGGATATGGTTGAAATTGCACAATAAGACAAATAAAGCTGTTGATATCGGTAAGCTGACATATAAGGGAATTATCTCCGATTACAAAGTCAGTGCAATGAAGGCGTTGGTGAAAAACCGATTTGCCAATGCACAATTTTGCGGTAATCTCAAGGGGATATTAACTCGATGGTCAAAAGCGGGGGTTGACGTCAAGCAATTGATGCGAGACAAGTTAATATGCGATGGTATTCCATTTAAAATCTCAACGGGCGAAGGTTCCGGACAATCTTATTTTTCTTTCCAGAGCCCGGGTATTTTCTATAAGCTGCATTTTTTGCATAGCGTTGCCAATGCAAATGCGGGAACGCGGTTAGGCTATTATAAAATAGTATATGCTGATGGCAGCGCGGAACGCATAAATCTGATAGCGGGTTTGAACATTCACGAGCTTACAGGAAGGTATGGCCAGGGTGGTAGCCCTGCGGGTAGCAGTGATTGCCCTTATGCTAAAATAGCTTGGCGGAAGGATAAGACCAATTCAGCTGGCAATGTCTCCGTTTATCATACCGAATGGATAAATCGCTATCCCGAAATTCCGATTAAAAAAATAGAAATTTACGCTGACAGTACAGGCAGAACTTCATTAGCTCTATTGGCGGTAACGGGCGAAACCTTTACCGATGCGAATGCTATTGATGTGAAAATAGTACCAAAGCGGTATATAGTTAAGCACGGACAGGATTTTGACTTTACTGTTTTAGTGTCGAATAATATCGATAAAACAATAGATAAAACCTGTTTAATAACCCTACGAAGGGGCACAGTCGGTGATACGGTAACAGAGAAAAAAATCAGTATAACGTTAGCTCCTATGCAAACGATAGCTGTTAAAATGCACATCCGAACGAATAAGCTGACCGATGGCGTATATTCCATTAAAATCGAAAATGATAAAATTGATTTTGTGATTTTTGATGAATTAAAAAGCAGAGGAAAGCCATATTATGTAATGTGTATAGGAGCGGATAAAGCAACAGAGTGGAATCTCAAAAAAATAAAGAGATACGGATTTGATATTATTTACGTTCAGCCGAAATGGAAAGACATCGAACAACAAAAAGGCATATATAAATTCGACGAATTACAGCGTGTGCTTGATGAGGCGGATAATATCGGTTTGAAGGTTTTAATAGGAGTTCAATCGTGGGCGACAGCTGATTATGGTGGTAATTACGGAGTTCCCAAATGGATTAATGGACGAATGAAATCGCGAACAGGAAAAGTCGTTACCGATGCGACTATATGGGATGAACAGTATGTAACGGGGTTGTGTGAGTTGTGGGAGAATATCGCAAATAAGTTTAAAGATCATCCCGCATTAGCTGGATATGTGCCTACGGGGCCTGGTAATGATCATATGCTGAATTTCGGCGGTGGGATTTATCGGGACAGAGAATTTTTCGATTATTCCGATTATGCTCAGCGTGCGTGGAAAAAATATATCAAACGGGATATTCCTCTGCCTTATTCACGCAGCAAAACGACAGCGGAAATTTGGCGGCGATTTATGGAATTTAGGCGTGATAAAGTATTGGATACGTGGGATAGATTTTGCGCATCTATACGCAAAGCGGATAAGCGAAAGGATATATATCTCAAACAATCGGGCGGTTGGATTGTCTGGGGCGAGCTACAGGGAAGTTACTTTGATGGAATGCTAAATCTATGCAAGAAGTGGAAAGGGGTACTGCTGAAGACAGGTTCCGAATGGACAGATCAGTTTCTCGTTATGAATGGTGCGCTGGCAAGACCGATGGGGATAAGGTCAGCTGCTGAGATGGCTATATTGCCACCGCCTAAGGAAGCATTTTATCTTGGCGCTTTCAATATGATGGCTTATAGCTGCGAAGGGGCAGTCTATGTAATATGGGATGTAGGTCAACCTATCTGTAATTGGACAATAATGAAACCAGCGTGGCAGAATATTCTCAACGCTGACCATATCGAAGATAATGTGTGTCTAATCTATTCAACGTATAGCTCGACAGCTCTCGGATTGATTACCGATAAGCAGGTAGATGATATTCGTTCGAATACGATGAGCTGGGGTTATATGTGTGCAACTAATGGCATACTGAATGCTGCTTGCACGGATAGACAGCTTGAGAGAGATTTGAGCGGATACGATATTATCGTCGATGCCAACTCTCCTACGCATCCGCCGACATATTGGGAAAAGCTAAAACGTTATGCGGAATCGGGCGGAACGTTGATTTTACCGTTCAAAACGGGACAGGCGGAAAAATATGAATTTTTGAAAAAGTGGCTGACAGTTATGCCGATAAAAGGCAAATTCGAAAGTGTAAAGTCGTGTAATTCGAAGATTACTCTGCCTGCGTTAGGCAATAATATTCGTGGCTTGCGATTCGAATCATCGAAGAGAAAATTTAAAACGTTAGCGATGTGGAATGATAATAGCCCCGCTATTGTTGAAATTCGGACGGGTAAGGGTAGAGTGATTTGGATTGGTGTGCCGTTGGTACATCACTTTTTCAAATCCGATTATCGTGATTCGATAGAAAGCATATTGCGATATGCGGGTCTGAAACGCCATTGCAGAATAGACTCGCCGAAAATTCAGCCATACTTGTTTATCGATGAGCAACACAAGCAAATCTTCATATTAGCGTATAATAATTCCGCAGAGCCTGTCAATGCGATAACGAGAATAAGCAATTGTCTGCCATTTTCGAGTCTTAATCAGCCTAAACGGAAACTGATATGCGAAAATATGATTACAGGCGAACATAAGACAATTACGCTAACAGGCAAAACGATAAGAGTATCTCTGACTTATCAGCCGTTGATGCCAACGATAGTAAAAATAACTCCGATGCTAAAATCCAGCTCGGTTCTTCCTGAAAGGCAATAATAAGTTTCTGTGAAGCTAAATCCCCGAGAGAATAATTTTGGTGGAGGACACATAATGCCCTTTGACTCAAATTCCATTCATCATAATCGCATATCAGCTGTTTTTAATGGCTTATGGCCAGATCGAGTTCCGATTTGTGAACAAGCTTTTGCATCCAGTGTAGCCAGTAAAATTCTGGGTCGTCAGGTTTACACGGGTTCTACCGATGTGATGTACGCAGAGGCTTGTGCGTGGCTCGAAGGAGAATCGGCTCATCGGGAATTTGAAGAAAAGTTACTCGCTGATATTGTTGACCTTTGTCGGTACTTTGATTTTGACATACTTTTTTGTCCGTGGCGAAAGTATGAACGACCTACCCGTAAAATTGACGAATATACGATTCTGTATGGCGATCCCGATGGATCGAATTGGGAGATATGGAAGTTTGACCCCGAATCGCGCACCTTTGGATTAAGCCAAAGTGGTCGTCCGGAACCTACCTTCGAAACCGTTACCAAAGAGATTAAAACTTTTCTTAATACCCCTCGTAGCCCATACTTGTTGGATACTGTACGTAAGCGAGCAGTGGCTGAATACGGAAATGAATTTGTTGTTGCAGGAAGTGCTGGAATGGGAATTCCAATGCAGTCGGGCTGGCTCGAAGCTACTATTCTTGACCCCGTTCTTATCGCTGACTATGTGGATCGTCTTGCAGAAGATGTAATAGATGCTATTCGTGTTCAGTACGAAGCGGGAATCGTATTGATAAATGGTGGTGGAGATTTTGCCTTTAACGACGGTCCTGTATATTCTCCCAAATTCTTTCACGATGTGATGTGTCCTCGATGGGAAAAAATCTTTGATTATTGCCGAGAGTTAGGTGTCTATTATATTATGCGTTCCGATGGAAATCTTTGGCCGGTGGCTGACGACTTGTTCGGATGGGCAAAACCTCATGCGTATTATGAAGTTGATTACGATGCTGGAATGCGATTCGAAGACCTCAGAAATAAATTTCCCGAGTTGGTCTTGTTTGGAAATGTCAGCTGTGATCTTCTTAGACGAGGCAAGCCGAATGAAATTCGTCAGCGAGTAATCGAATGTATTAACGCAGCAGAACCTTGCATTGTTATTGCCAGTTCAAATTCAATATTACACGGAACACCGATTGAGAATGTATTTGCCCTTTATGAGACAGCTAAAAATTATCGATGATTAGGATAGATAGGTTTAAACAAATATATATTATACCTTTTATCTTATCTTGCAGAGTCTGTTCATCGGTGTTAGTTTTCTGGTATTTATTTGTAATTTTGAATTTCAAACAAATGGTTTTTTGGAAGGGGGTTTTGGATTATAATTGCTCCGTCATAACCGTTTGATGGAGTATTATATAATGGCGAAGAAAATCAGCTCTCCTATATGGCATGGGCGGTTCAGCAGCAAGCCTGCTGATAGTACACGTGATTTTGTCGAATCGCTTTCCTTTGACAGAAGGTTATATAAGCACGATATAGCAGGTAGTATTATACACGCAAAGATGCTGACACAGGTCGGGCTTATCACAAAAAAAGAGCTTAGAGCGATAATCAAAGGGCTTAAGGAAATAGCAAAAGAAATCGACGAGGGGCGGTTCAAATTCGATCCTGCCTACGAAGATATACATATGGCTATCGAAACGAAACTCATCGAAAAAATCGGCGAACCCGGCAGAAAACTTCACACCGCACGCTCACGGAACGATCAGGTTGCTCTCGATATCAGGCTATATCTGCGTGATGTGATAGATATCGAGCTTATACCTGCGATAAGCAAACTGCAACTTGCGTTTGTCAAACTGGCTGAAGAAAATAAAGATGTTATCTGTCCGGGCTATACCCATCTTCAACACGCTCAGCCTGTTTTGCTCGGTAGCTTGCTGCTGAGTTATGTCGAGCAACTTGAACGCGATTCTCAGCGTCTCAAAGATGTGCGCAAACGGATAAACGTCTTGCCTCTCGGGTCGTGTGCATTGGCGGGCACTACTCTGAATATCGAGCGCAGCTTCGTAGCAAACGAGCTTGGCTTTGATGCGATAAGCAGAAATAGTATCGACGCAGTATCCGATAGGGATTTTGCTATCGAGTTTGTGTTTGCGCTCTCGATGATAGCTTCACATTTGTCGCGATGGTCGGAAGACTGGATTCTTTGGTCAACCAGCGAGTTCGATTTCATCGAGATAGACGAGCGGTATTGTACCGGTTCGAGCATAATGCCTCAGAAGCGCAATCCCGATATACTTGAGCTGATACGTGGAAAATCTGGCAGAGTCTATGGCGATTTGATGAATCTGCTAACGTTAATAAAGGGGCTGCCGACAGGATACAATCGCGACCTTCAAGAAGACAAGCCAGCGATTTTTGACGCAATTGATACGATCCTGCCAGCGTTGAAAATATCAGCGGAGATAGTCGCAACCGCAAAGTTCAAATCGGACAAAATGCGTGCGCAGACAGCTGAAGGGTTCTTGGAAGCTACCGGATTGGCGGAATATCTGGTCAGCAAAGGACTGCCTTTCCGCAGGGCACATAATATTGTCGGAAAGATAGTTGCCTATTGCGAAAAGAATAACAAAAAATTATTTGAATTAACACTGGACGAACTCAAGCGATTTGAAGAGAATATTCAGCTTGACGTATATGATATGCTAAAAGCTGACAACTTGGTTA
>WFQY01000335.1 GCA_015486815.1 Phycisphaerae bacterium
CAATTACAAATGCAAAATGAGCTAACGCGGGAAAAATTGATGATTGTTGATTGTCGATTGATGATTGGAAGAAGCTCCCGCGTGTGCGTAAACTCTTTCATTTAATCCCAACGGAATTTCACTATGTTCAACATTTATCACTCGCCATTCGATATCCATCAATCTCTTCTCTCCTCTCTTCTCTCTCTCTTCGTCATTTAGCATTTATCATTTGGTTTATCTGCGTCTTCATATCTGCAACAGCCTGCTCTACTGCCTGCTCCCACGATGATGCCTCTTTATACTCATCTCTTTCGTAGGCATAGATTATGCTTCTGCTGGCTGTTACTATTGCACCCGCACCATCCTTAAAACATGCTTTTATCGCATCAGCTCCGCCACCCTGCGCACCATAGCCAGGCACAAGAAAGATGCTCTTAGGCATAATCTCCCTAAGCCTGCTGGCAGCTTCCGCATCGCTCGCACCTACTACCGCACCTACGCTACTATAACCATTTACCCCGACCAACTCCGCATCGTCAGCTATCGATGCTACCTGCTCAGCTATTCGCTCATAAACCTTTTTGCCTTCCGCATCAACAATTTCCTGAATAGCTGATGCCTCCGGATTACTCGAACGAACCACAACAAATATTCCCTTACCCTGTTCCCGACATATTTTGACAAACGGATTTAATGCCTCTATCCCGAAATACGGATTAAGCGTTATCGCATCGGGCGTGAGCAAATCTTCCATATCGGTATATTCCGGATTCGCAAGATGTGCCTGAGCATACGCTTCATTGCTACTCGGAATATCCGCTCGCTTGACATCGCCTATAACCTCAAGCCCGAGATTATCCGCTTCTTCGATTAAGCTATAATACGCCTCTATTCCTTCGGAATAATACTTTTCGAAAAATGCTATATTCATCTTGACCGCCGGCACGTGTGGTGCAATTATTCGCAAAACCTTCGTCGAAAATTCGAAAATCGCATCTATCGCAGCCTCCGTATCAAGCTCATCGTTAAATTCTTTGTCTTCCCTAATAGCCACCGGCAGCCGACCATACTGCGGATCCAATCCTACCGCTATCGGTGCTCCCTTCGACCTTATTCCATCTGTCAATCTGTCTGCAAAGTTGTTCGACACTATCAAATTCCTTATAAACTAAACCGTATCTATCCGTAAGTATCGTTGCACTATAACTACTTATACGATTTTATGCAAGACTATTCATTCGGCAAAAATAAAATCGTGTGAAGTCTGAACGCACGAGAAGAGTACGTTTCGATACGTCCCGCCCCTTTGGGGGCGGGACTACTCAACGCACGGAAACTCCGGTCGCTGAGTGTCCCGTCGGGACGTATCGAAGCGACGCCCGCAACATATATACTTGAATTTCCATCTGCCAATATCTATATTTGACAGTAGGCGTATTCTATAATTCGTAATATGGAGGCACAAGAGATGGAAGTTCTAACCGTCAAGACATTACGTCGATGCCAATTTATTGACATTACCAATGAGATATCCGAACTCGTCGCCAAACAAAGCAACGCCAAAGCAGTATTGCTGTATGTACCCCATACAACCGCTGCGATTACCATAAACGAAAACGCAGACCCAACGGTTACTCAGGACATACTAAACCATCTGGAAAAAATGATTCCCTCAGGTTCGCACTTTAGGCATAGCGAAGGCAACAGCGATGCGCATGTAAAATCTTCGCTTATAGGGGCTTCGATTTTAGTGCCAATAGAAGCTGGCAGCCTTTCGCTCGGCACTTGGCAAGGCATATACTTTGCGGAATTCGACGGCCCACGTACACGCAAACTATACGTGCAGTTTCTATAATAGTGAACTGTGATTTTTATCAGCTGCCAACTACGCTGACGACGATATTGGCTCGGGTACTCTCGCGCGATGCTGACGTTTGAGCTGATAAGCACGAGCCTGATCGACAAACGCTTCAAGCCGAGTCTCAAGTGTCGGATCGCCCTGACCGTCAAAAGTGATAGTAATACCGGGCATACCATCGAGATCGTTTGACAGCTTTTTCATCACACCCGCAACAATGGTCGAAGGCATACAGCTGAACGGCCCGACGTTGACCACACCGTCAGCTCCGATATGATGATATTCTATCATCTTACCGACAGAAAGTATCGCTTCGCCTTCGAAACTATCGTGAATGTAAGGCTCCGCGAGTTTGATGATTTCTTCGACAGGCGGTTCCTGTGCGTGATGCAAAATCTTTGCGAATGGCTGACATATACGAGAATCAACCTTTTTCTGTATCTTGTCTTTGAACCAATTAATAAGTAGGCTCTTGAATTCCCTTTCCCGCTTAGCTGTTCGTTTGCGAGTAAAGTTCGTATAATACATCCACTCAGCGAAGCTCGCTAACGATACCTGAGCACCAAGCGCTTCGAGCCGATTGATCAGATAATCATTGCTGAATACGTGGCTTCTTACGTAAATCTCACCGACAACGCCTATATGCGGTTTATTCTGCGATTTATCGACCTTAATCTTCGCAAAATCGTCAGCTGCCTGCTCCATAATTCTGGCTATATCGTCTTCCTTGCCGCCGATTTCTATCATCTGGCAGATAAGCTCGACATATCGTCGATACGTCTGTTCCGTCTGACCCGCTGTTATTTCATAAGATCGAATCGCCAATAGCGCTTTGAAGAGCACATCTACTGCTGATATTCCCGCCCATGCGATACGCGTCGGATCTTTCTTGAATTGCTTGAAGTCTTCGTAAAAGTTCTTATCCTGCGAGGGTGAAATCACAGGCACATTATTCGCACCGACTTCCGAAAGCACCAGCCGATGCAAACAATTATACTGACCAAACCTGCAAGGCCCCGACCCGCCAGGCATAAAGAAGGCGGCCTTATCCGCTTCACTGCCTAACGATTGAACCTTCTTGAGCATATCGCCCGTTGTAACAATGCAGGGCAGACATTCCTTGCCGGTGGTATATCTCCGACCAAGCTCAAGTGTATCCTGATCCGCAAGTGGAAGTACCTCAGCTGGCTGACCACACGATCGGAAGGCAGCTGCCAACGCATAAGAATGATCGCCCATCCACGGTATATATATCTTCCTATTACTGCAATCATAATGCGGAATAGCGAGTTTGTCGTCGCTTACAGGCTCGATATGCTTTACATCCGCATTCTTGAGCGATTCGAGAAATGCTTCGAGACGTGTTACCACGCCAGCGTCCGCACTATGCTCATCTATCTCGAGCATCAAACACGGTTTCGGATCCATCAAATCCTTAAAGAACGTAGTAATAAACGAATCAGGCCCGCAACTGAAATTCGACAGATATATCGCATATAACCTCGGATCATTTCGCACAATCTTAGCAGCCTTGATTATCCGCTGACCGTATTTCCAGTAAATACCATCCGGTGCCTGATATCGAACGAGCGAACTTACCGTTGATAAATCGAGGAAGTCCATCGGTATCATCAAAACACCAAGCGTGCGGAGTTTTCCCGGTATATCAAGGCTGACTCCCGGATCGCAACCGTTATAAGGCCGAGATATCAAAACCATCGCTCTGTCGTCTTCGCCGAGACTATCGAGTATTTCCCTGCCTCTCTCTATACACGCTCGCTCGAAATCCTTCTGCGTCTTATCCGCCTTGTCCACAGCGTCTTCTATCTGCGATTTGGTTACGCCAAGTTCATCGCATAGTGGCATAAGCGAACGAATAAGCTCCTTGCGCCCGTCCTGAAAACGAATATAAGGTGCGAGCATCTTCACGCCACGACCATCCGGATTGATTGCAATTCTAATCTGATACGGAATCGTCTGAACATACGGACATAGCTGATTATTTATTTCAGGCTCCTCTCGCTCCATCGATACGATACTTGGCAGCCAAATGTAATCGGGCTTTTTATCCACAAGGTCAAGTATATGCCCGTGTGCTACCTTCACCGGAAAACAAGGCTGTGAAAGAACTGCTTCGACACCTCTGCGAATTAATTTTTTCGTCGATGGCGAACTTACGATAGGCTCAAATCCGAGCTCGTCAAAAAACGTTCCCCAATATGGCAGCAGTTGATAGTTGCTCAAAGCCAGCGGAATACCGATAGTCCTTTTCTGTCCGCTTGGTTTCCTCTTTACCCGTGAATATTTTTCAAGCAATGCCTGACGCTCACGGAACAAATCGGGAATATCTTTTTTCGCTTTGACCTTTTTGACGTTATATCTATCGCACCGCGAACCATAATAGAGAGGCTCGGAACCTTCTATTATCACTTCCTTTATCTCACAATTATTCGGGCAATGCTTGCATTCGAATGTCCTTACTTTATATTTCCGATTGCTTATATCGAAACTTCGGAATTTGCTTTCCGTACCAGCTGGCTGAGACTCCATATATCGCTTTGCAAGAATTGCAACACCAATCGCACCGGTAACTTCGTGATGAGGCGGAACGGTTACTGTCTTTCCGGTAACCGCTTCGAAAGCTGCCACCACACCCTTGTTAAATGCCGTGCCTCCTTGGAAGAATATCCTATTACCAATCTTGCGATGTCCGACAACGCGGTTCAGATAATTAGCAACGATGGAATAGCACAACCCCGCTACGAGTTCGTCCGTTTCCGCACCCTGCTGCTGATAATTGATAAGGTCGGACTCCATAAATACCGTGCATCTCTCGCCAAGCCTTATCGGCGATTTCGCATTCAATGCAAGCTTACTGAATTCCTGTTTGATATTTATGCCTAACCTCTCCGCTTGTTCCTCCAAAAACGAACCCGTACCCGCAGCACACGCATGATTCATCTCAAAATCGACAACAACGCCGTTTTCGAGCGAAATGTATTTCGAGTCCTGTCCGCCTATTTCGAAAATCGTATCTACCGTAGGGTCGATAAACGCAGAAGCTGTCGCCTGTGCGGTAATTTCATTCACAACGGTATCCGCACCGATAAAATCGCCCGTAAGGTATCTTCCCGAACCGGTAGTGGCAGCCCCTTTGATTATCACCTTGTCCGCAACGATTTTACCCACCTCCGCCAATCCCGTTCGGACAGCTTCGAGAGGCCTGCCCGCTGTCATAAGATATGCCTTAGCCAATACCCTATACTGTTCATCTATGACGACCACATTCGTACTGATTGACCCGACATCTATTCCGAGATAAGCTGGCACCTTCTCGCCCGGTGCAAGTTTACTGAAAACCTCATCCGCATAGGTCTTCATATCCGGATAGCCGTCCTTAGGCCTCTGCAATTTCGCAAGACGATGCCCTATCGTCTTTTGCGATTTTATGTATTCACGCAACAGATGAAGATTCACTTCGGCACAGCTATTTTCATCCCAATCGCGTCTGGCGATAAGAGCTGCACCTATCGCGCCCGTAACCGCGTGCATTTCTGGAATGATGAATTCTCCTTCGCCGGTAGCTTCGAGAACTTCGCGCATCGCACGTACGACACCAGCGTTGTATGCGACACCACCACAAAATGCGATTGGCTTGGTAAATTCTTTTCCACGCCCGAGATTGCTTCGCAAATTCCTCGCCAATCCGAAACACAACCCCGCGACAATATCGTGCACAGGCGTTGCCTGCTGCTGAAGGTGTATCATATCCGATTTCGCAAATACCGAGCATCTGCCCGCTACTCTCGGCGGAACTTCCGACTTCAATGCCAATTCGCCGAACTCTTTTTCGATATGCACTCCAAGCCTCGATGCCTGCTGATCCAAAAAGCTACCTGTTCCCGCTGCACACGCGGTATTCATCGCAAAATCTTCTATTCCTATCAAATCATTCGCCTGCTCCGCGAGGAATATCAGCTTACTATCCTGACCACCCATTTCGATAATAGTTCTCACCTGCGGTGCTGTGTTCCTGACCGCTGCTGCCTGACAGCTAAGCTCGTTAATGAATCTTATATCCAAAAGTTTGCATATAAGACGACCCGCAGTCCCCGTACCCGCGATGGTAGCGAGGTCTTTGCCCGAGTGCTTACCGATAATCTCTTCGAGCAACTCCAGCATCACCCTGACCGGATGTCCGATGTGCCTACGGTAATAATGTTCTATCACATTACCGTTATTGTCGAGGACAGCTGCTTTTGCCGCTATCGAACCGACGTCAAAACCGATATGCACTACCTGCTGATTTGAGTTGTCATCTCGTTTGACCGACGGTCTTGTTGTCTTTCCAATATCAATTTGCGATTTCGGCTGTGTTGTATCAGGCATCAAGTTCCCTTTCTATCAAAATCAACCTTCACAATATTTGCCTCTCGTGAATTTCATTATTATATACACAAATTGTCCATTTATAAAGTATTTGATTGAAAACTATGATACTATTATAATAATTTTACAATTTTGTAAACAACGTGGAGGATTAACTATATGCCAGTTCCCGAAACTCAGCTTCAGCTGCTTTATGAGATAACAAAGGCTATCACTGATTCGCTCGATTTAAGAGAAAGTTTAAGTGATGTTCTTGCAAAACTTAAAGAAAAATTAGGAATGGTACGTTCCGCCATTACTATCTTCGACCCTGTTACCGAAACAATACGAATCGAATATTCTCACGGCCTGCCAAAAGAGACGACGCGGAAGGTTTTTTACAAAATTGGAGAAGGTATTACCGGAACGGTCGTCCAAACCGGCGAACCGGTAATCGTTCCGAGAATAGATAAAGACCCAAGATTCCTCAATAAGACAAAAAGCAGACCCGATATGCACAAAGAAAAAATCTCATTCATCTGCGTGCCAATAAAACTTTCGAACAACGTAATAGGCACGCTTAGCGTCGATATTCCGTATAAAGGAGCGGATGCATTAAAGAGAAATGTCAGACTGCTCGATATTGTCGCTTCCATTATAGCACAAGCTGTTCAGCTAACTCGCGCCATCGAGGAAGAAAAAAATCGCTTGCTCGATGAAAACCTTCAGCTGCGAAACGAACTTCAGCGACGATACCACATCGAAGGAATTATCGGCAATTCAAGCAAAATGCAAGAAGTGCTCGAACTCGTCAGACAAGTAGCTTCGAGCAATACCACCGTACTGATACATGGAGAGACGGGCACGGGAAAAGAGCTTATCGCACATGCTATCCATTATAACTCACTTCGTAGCAAACGCCCTTTTGTTAAAATCAACTGTGCCGCTCTACCCGAAAATCTGCTCGAAAGCGAACTCTTCGGCTATGAAAAAGGAGCGTTCACCGGCGCTACACGCTCACGGAAAGGAAGGTTTCATCAAGCGGACAAGGGAACGATATTTTTGGACGAAATAGGCGATATGCCCCTTTCGCTACAAGCTAAGCTGCTACGAGTTCTGCAATTCAAGGAATTCGAACCGCTTGGCAGTAATGAAACCTGTAAAGTGGATGTTAGAGTGTTAGCTGCCACCAGCAAAAATCTCGAGGACGAAGTAAAGGCTCAGCGATTTCGAGAAGATTTATATTATCGCATAAACGTATTTCCGATTTTTATTCCCCCGCTTCGCGAGAGAAAAGACGACGTTATTCTGCTCGCCGATTTCTTCCTCGAAAAGTACAGCAATGCCAATGGCAAACAGATTAGACGCATATCAACACCAGCTATCGATATGCTGATGAGCTATCATTGGCCCGGCAATGTCAGAGAACTCGAAAGCTGCATTGAACGAGCGGTGCTCGTCTGCAACGGCGATGTAATACGCGCTGAGCATCTGCCACCTTCTTTGCAAACCGCAGTTGAACCCGAAAAACCCTCGGGCGCAACTCTGCCCGGAGCGGTCGAAAATCTTGAAAGAGAAATGATACTGGAAGCATTAAAATCCGCCCACGGTCATCAATCGCGAGCTGCTAAAATGCTCGGTATCACTCTCCGAGTGCTCGGCTATAAAATCCGAAAATATAACATCGACCCGAAAATATACTCAGCCAAACTGCCAGCTATATAGATGTAACAACATTGTTTGCAAATTACTGCTCGTATGCTCCTATGTCGAATCCGCCAGCTGCCGGTCGAACGTCGCCGTTGATATCGTATTTTATATTCAATCCGTAGAGATTATAAAACTCCTGATAGACATTATCGTCAGCTCCCGCATTAATCGCACCGCTGGTGCTTTGTAATGCAAAATTACCTTCGTCCGGATTAACGAATTGCGGATTGACATCGATACATCCCTCGCCTTCTCCGGTGGCGGATTGGAAGTCAGCTATCGAATAGAGATATTGTCCGCCCCATCGTATTCTGATATCTTCGCCGTTTTGATAAAGCAAATTATACTTTACGGTGGAATTAGCTGCCTTGCTACTTGACTGAATACCGATGTGATATGCTTGGTCTTCCGCCAGATCAGCGATTATATTGTTAGCCAAATAATACTGCCCGTCACCATAACCAGCTGCTATGAATCCCGCATCGGTATCATATATGGTATTGTTTACAACATACATCTGCGAGCTATACCAAGTAATGATAGCTGACCCGGAGGCATACATACTCGTAGGATTATAATCGCTGCCCGCTGGATGGTGAATATTGTGAATCACATTTCCTATTATATACACATCGGGAGAATAATCACTGTCGTTGACTCGTATAGCGTGTGATGCTTCCGATATGTCATTGTATATTATCCACGTACGTTGTGAGCCTTCGTGTCCGCCAACTATCGCAGTTCCGTCGGAGCCTTCGCCTGTTGTCGGCATATATCCGTAAAGCGTATTTTGAGAGATAATCACATCACGCGATGTCTTTATGTCGATGGCATTTTCCCTATCGTCGTGCATCTCGTTTCTTGCGATATAGACATATTGAATAGCATCCGCATCGCCCGTGTTATATGCGTTTACCTGCACCGCATCGCCACCGTTGTGGTGAATATTGTTATCTACAATCCATATCCGTTTGCAATTATCGACGACTGCTACTCCGTGGACATCATCTTCTTCGACGCTTTCACAATCACCGTTATGGTGTATTTCGTTGTTATATATTACAACGTCGTCAGCGTTTCTGATATTTATTGCCTGCCCGAATCCTGACGGACTAAAACCATACATCTCATTGTTTCTTAACGAAATATGATGCTTATAGAAATCTTTATGCAGATTTATGTCGATACCTTTGAATGTCAGATTTTCCACTATCAGGTAACTGCCTATGATTCGGACGGAGAATTGAATTTCCGGTTTGTTAGTGTCGGATACGCCTCGGATAAATACCGGCTTATCAGCTGTACCCTCAGCCGACCAGTACATATAGCTGGTGTCCGACGTATAAGGCCCGCCGTGAACTTCAACAACACTACCCGCTGGCAATTCACTCGGTATCGTAAGCCGAGGCACCTCGGGCGTACCAAACGGATTACCGTCGTCTGTTGCGTTCGGATTGGTATTATCAACATAATGAGTGTATGGCCCATTGCCAGCATCTTTGTATGGCTCAGACCCATTACCAAAGTCGAAAGTCGCATTTCGATACATTGTATATGATTCGTTGATTCCGAAAGATGGTTCGGGCACACCTATCGGACTCTGCCATTGTTGAGCAGGCTGACCCTGCTCAACAGTTATCGTAACGGTATCGCTGGCGGATACGCCATCATCATCGGTTACGATAAGCGTAATAGTATGCTTACCGACATCAAGCGAGATTGTCGAATTTACTCCGGTAGCTAACTGCGTATCGCCTTCTTTCCATACGTAGCTTGCAATCTGCCCATCGCTATCGACAGAAGCTGAACCGTCAAGTGTAACCTGCTCACTGCCATTACCATCACTATCCGTAACCGTCTGATCATCGCCAGCCTCCGCTGTCGGAGGATTATTGG
>WFQY01000336.1 GCA_015486815.1 Phycisphaerae bacterium
AAAAAGGTGTAAGGGTTATCAATTGGCAATTCTTTGTAAGCCTACCGCCGGCAACTGACGAGCAAGGAGGAGGAATTGCAAATTCACTGGTGGGAACGATAATATTGATAATAATAGCGTCGCTTGCTGCGGTTCCGATTGGCCTGTTATGCGGGATACTGATAGCGGAGGTTCGTAACAAATTTACTGACGCTATCAAATTAGCGTTGAATATTATTCAAGGCGTGCCATCAATCGTTATAGGAATTCTGATTTATCTTTGGATTGTTGTTAGTATGGGGCACTTTTCAGCCATCTCAGGCGGATTGGCGCTTGCGGTTATGATGTTGCCCATAATAATACAGACGACAAGCGAAACCGTTAAGCGTATCCCTAACACGCTCAAAGAAGCGTCATTTGCGTTGGGTGCAAGTTATACGAAGACGATAATAAAGGTTATTCTGCCAGCGGGTTTTAGTGGAATTGCTTCGGGTATTATGTTAGCGATAGCAAGGGTTGCCGGCGAGACAGCACCTTTGTTGTTTACCTCGTTCGGCAATCCGTTTATGAATGTAAATCCGATGCGTCCGACCGATGCGCTGCCACTACTGATTTTCAATTATGCTATGAGTCCTTATGAACATTGGCATGAGATAGCATGGGGTGCATCATGCGTTTTGATAACTTTGGTTTTGTTGCTTAATATAATTTCTGCGTTGATAGGGAAAAGATGGAAAACACAATTCTGACAATAGAAAATCTGTATGCCGGATATGGTGACGTATGGGTTGTAAAGGATGTATCTCTTACTGTTTCGGAACAAACCGTTTTAGCTATTATGGGACCTTCGGGATGTGGAAAGACAACTCTTATCAGATGTATTAACAGAATGCACGAAGTTAACCGAACAGCTAGCCATAAAGGAAAAATCATTATAGACGGAGAAAATATTTTCGATATAAATCCGATACTCGTCAGGCGGAAAATAGGAATGGTTTTTCAGCGTCCCAATCCGTTTCCTACGATGAATATTTACAATAATGTCTTAGCGGGATATATCCTCAATGGTATTAAGCTACGAAAAGATGAAAAAGACGAGATAGTTGAAAAGTCGCTTAAGCAGGCATATTTATGGGATGAGGTTAAAGATTCGTTATATAAAAAAGGAACATTTCTATCGGGTGGTCAGCAACAAAGGCTTTGCATCGCAAGGGCGCTGGCTATGAGACCGGAGATATTACTGCTCGACGAACCGACGTCAGCTCTCGATCCGAAGGCATCGTCAATGATAGAGGAATTGATTATCGAACTCAAAAAAGATGTAACGATTGTTATCGTAACGCATAATACATCGCAGGCAGCAAGAGTTTCGGATATGACAGCATTTATGTATCTCGGTGAACTCATAGAATACGGACCCACGGAAAAACTATTTACCGTACCAAAAGATGCAAGGACGGAAGAATATCTTACGGGGAAATTCGGATAAAAAATTCGGGATTGAATGATATAATAGAGATTAAGTTGCCTGCGAATTATGGAGTTTAAATTAATATGATGCAAACAAGGTTGAATGAACTCAAACAGCGTATCCTAAACTATGCAAGTTTGATTGTAACAATGATCGAAAAGAGCATCGACGGATTGTTGCATTCCGATGACGAGACGCTTGATAGAGTAATAAGCGAGCTCGAGATACAAGCTAACGAATATGAACTTGAAATAGACGATAAATGTCTTAGCTTCATAGCACAATATCAGCCCAAGGCAGGCGATCTTAGAACGGTAGCGATGATATTGAAGATGAATAATGATCTTGAGCGAATGGGCGATTTAGCGGTCAATATTGCAGAGAGTGGCAAATTTCTGATACATAGGCCAAGTGTTAAACCGCTTATAGATATACCCAATATGGCGAGAGAAACGACTCAGATGCTCCGCGATGCGATAAAAGCGTTTATCGATCAGAATGTGGAACTGGCAAAATCCGTATGCAACAGAGATGATATTGTGGACAGTCTGAAGGATCAGATACTCAGAGAGCTGATTACTTATATGATTTCAGATAGCACAATTATACCGCAAGCGATACATTTAATACGAATATCACGCTCGCTCGAAAGAATAGCTGACCTTACAACGAATATAGGCGAAGATATAATATTCATCGCAGAAGGCAGGATAATAAAACATCATAAAAACGAACAAAATAGCGAAAAATAAATAAACGACCAAGTACGGACAAGAAAAAGCCAATGAGCAAACGAAAAATTATTACGATAATAGATGATGAGCCTGATATCCTCAAGCTCGTTGCATTGCATCTCGAAAAAGCGGGATTTGCGGTAAAGGCGTTCGAAGAAGTGTCTTCTTTTATGAAATCCATCGGGAAATTTCCGCCCGATCTGATAATTCTTGATCTGATGCTGCCGGGTGAAGACGGGCTTGACATTTGCAAAAAACTAAAGGCTGATCCGGAATTATCAAACATTCCGATTATAATGCTAACAGCACGTTCGAGTGAGATCGATAAAATTATAGGTCTGGAATTAGGCGCTGACGATTATGTAACCAAACCGTTCTCGCCCGGCGAACTTGTCGCACGAGTCAAAGCTGTTATGAGAAGGCAAATGCCTCGTGAAAAACAACAAGCGTCCGATATGATCCGCATAGGAGATATGATTATCGATACTCGAAAATATAAAGTAAAGGTGAAAGGTAAAAACGTAGAACTTACATTGACGGAATTCAAAATTTTGCACATATTAGCTAAGAAAAAAGGATGGGTACTTAACCGCAATCAGCTGCTCGATAGCCTATGGGGCGACGAAAAAATTGTTGTCGATCGAACGATCGATGTGCATATAGCGCATCTTAGAAGTAAGCTCGGATCATCTGGTAAACTCATCAAAAATATCAGAGGCGTCGGATATAAGATAGACGACGAATAACAAACGAATGAAAGCAAGCATATTTACTAAAATTTTTACCGGTTACGTTGTTATTATAATTATCATAGCGATTCTGCTGGCATTGATATCTTTTCCCATAATCCGCAGACATTATATAGATACATTAGCTGAGGAACTTGAGAATATCGTTCTCGCTCTTCAGCTAAAGATTGAACCTATCGTATATTCCAAGCAATATGCGAAGCTCGATAATCTGGCTAAGAAAATGGGAAAGAAAATTAATACGCGAATTACCGTAATCAGACCCGACGGACTCGTATTAGCTGACTCCGAACGAGATCCGTCCGAGATGGAAAATCATCACGATAGGCCCGAGATATTGGAAGCATTAAACGGCAGAGTCGGACGGTCGTTGCGATATAGTAGGACGTTGCAGGAATATATGCTTTATATAGCGATACCTGTCAAACATAACGATAAAACCATAGCTATATTGAGAGGCAGCTTACCTATTTGGCGAATAAACAAATTGTTACATCAGCTTAGCGAAAAACTTATCGAAGGGCTGCTGGTCATAATGCTGGTTGCGATGATTTTAGCCTCCATTCTCTCGAGAACGTTCTCAAAGCCTATCAGGCAACTTGCACAAGCAGCTCATAATGTAGCTAAGGGAAATTTTGAAACAAAGAT
This sequence comes from Phycisphaerae bacterium, assembly GCA_015486815.1. Taxonomy (GTDB): domain Bacteria; phylum Planctomycetota; class Phycisphaerae; order JAAYCJ01; family JAAYCJ01; genus S014-18. Next base: position 3,582 of record WFQY01000336.1, read on the forward strand.
ATTTCTCAAAAGACAGGACGAGCTCGAAGAACTGGCGGAAACATTTAATTATATGACCGAGCAGATAGAAAAACTATTTAATAATCTGTCTCTCAAAAAGGAAGAACTCGATACGATTATATCTTCTATC
>WFQY01000337.1 GCA_015486815.1 Phycisphaerae bacterium
ATATGTAATAAATATTTCCATCATTTTCAATTATTGCCCCAAAATTATTGACGCAACCCCAAAATGAAGTTCAAAAGGATTTCCGCTGACTGATATAGCTGATCTATTTCGAGATATTCGTTTGCACTATGTGCCTGCTCAATTCCGCCTGGTCCGAACACGACACATTTTGCGCCCGTTCTTGCGAATTGCGATGCATCGGTAAGGTAGGGCAGCCCTACGGGTTTATCACTGCCTGTAAATTGTTTGCTTGCTTGAAGCAATCTTCGGACGAACGGCAGATTCGCATCCGTTTCGAGAGCGGGATATTGAGCTACACATTGTACTTCGCACAGATCGCCTACAACTTTTTGTAAATAATCGATCAGCTCGTCGGGCGATTGGTTTGGCAGGATTCTCGTATCCATAGTAGCTTCACAGCGGTCGGGAATGATATTGATTCTGTGCCCGCCTTTGATAATTGTAACAGCTGACGTTGCTCTGCCGAGGAGATTATGTTTGTCAGCTTCGAGCTGAGGTATCCACTTTTTGCTAATCAATGTTATCGCCTCGGTGATTTTGTATATTGCGTTTTCTCCCTGATTCGGAACCGAAGCGTGTGCACAAGTGCCTTTGGCAATTAAGTTTATATTCATCAAACCGCGATGAGCCACACCGACCCTGCAATTTGTCGGCTCGCCGATTATCATCTCATCCGCTTTATATCCGTTTTCTACCAGATATCGACTTCCACCACAGAAATTTTCTTCGTCACAGGTAGCGAGGAATTCTATCCTCTTGTAAATAATGTCTTTATAATCGGGTATATGCTTCATCAGCCAGAGAAAAATCGCTAAAGACGCCTTCGTATCGCACGCCCCTCTGCCGTATATCCTGCCATCTTTTACATCAGCGGAAAACGGCTCGATTACCATACCGTCGATATTTACCGTATCTATATGTGCATTAAGGGTTAACGTCGGTTTTTCGTTCGTATCGTCAGGCCAGCGTCCGATAATGTTAGGTCTGCCTGTATCCGTAACGATAGTCTGACATTTAATACCGATATTTTGTAGATACTCAGTTATGAAGTCAGCTATCCGTGCCTCGGGAATATCCGCATCTTTGCCCGTATTTACACTCGGTATTTTTATCAGTTCGGTTAGTATCGACAGTATTTCGTTACGGTCTTGTTGTGTAAGTTTTTCGCTCATTATTTTTTCCTTCTGAATATAGGTACTTATTATAAGAGCTAACCCTTGCGGAATTCAAAGGTTAAAGCTAATTTATTCAAGTTTAAAGTCCTTTACGTCCGAATAAAATAATTGACAAGATTTTTTTAGGCGAAATAGGGTATATATGAAAACTCATACGATCGGAATATCGATTATACTTTTGATTTTTCTTGCGGGATGTAATCAGCCTGACAAGAAATTGGTTGCTGGCATAAAGGACGGTCAGCGGTTATATTCACAGGGAAATTACATAGGGGCGGAACGTAAACTCGGAGCAGTTATATCGGACTATCCGTCATCGCCTGCGTCAGCGGAAGCTTATTATATTCGCGGCCTCGTAAGGGTTAGGCAGGGAAGAACGATATTAGCTGAGCAGGATTTCAAACGGGCGATTGAGCTTGCCAATCGCGATGATTTGAAGACAAACGCTCATATTTGCCTCGGTTCGATATATTTCAAGCGTAAACTGTGGGATAATGCGTATCATCACTACCTAAAAGCCAGCGACAATCTTCCTCGTCTTAGTCCGAATGAGTGGGTTTTGTATCGTCTCGGTCTGGCTGCTCAACGAACGGGACGATGGAAACAGGCGAGAAAATATTTTGCCAGACTGATGAGGGAGTTTCCCGATACGCAGGCAGCGAGGCTTGCTCGCAGTAAAATAGAATATGAATTTTTTACGATACAAGCGGGAGCATTTTCTAATCGTAGCGGGGCAATGAGGCGATATAAGAGGTTGAGGTCTAAAGGTCTGTCCGTGCGAATAGAGAATCAGGGAACGGATGGTAAAACATTGAATGTTGTTTTTGTAGGTAAATATAAAGATTTGTACGATGCGGAGAGATATTTGAAAAAAGTCAAAAGAATAGTTCCCGATGCAAGGATTGTTCCGTAAGGTTTTAATGATTGCAAGGAAGCAAAAGTTATGAATACCGGTAAATCATCTTTCGTTTTGATTGTTGCGTTGATATTGACGGCGATTTTTGGGTGCGAAGATAAGAAAGAAAAGCTTGAGCAAGCTAAATTTGAGCATGAATTCTATC
>WFQY01000338.1 GCA_015486815.1 Phycisphaerae bacterium
GAAATCGCAGATTGGTTTCTTGTTTGATTTCGGATTTCGGAAAGTTAAATAGGATTCTGTAAATTGGTAAAGGCGTAGCAGTACAGTGAGAACTATTAAAGGTAGTTTTAATGCGATAATCTGTGCAGTGATATCGGGCAGAGTATAGAATCTGCCGGTTAGGCGATACCGGTTTACGGAAATCCGCTACGCAAATAAGGAGAGGCGATCTCCACATCATTCCCTGCCATTTAATTCCGCCTGTAAGTTATCCTGATTAATTTATATGAGGTGTGGTTATGGTTACGATGATTTTGATTGCAATAGTTGCATTTTTAGTGGGTATCGGGGGAACACTGATAGCTGTCTCCATATATAATAAAAAGATAAAGACCAGTGCGGAACAGCAGGCGAAAGAGATTATTGCACAAGCTAATGAAGAGGCAGAGCGGATAAAGCAGAAAGGTGAGCTTGACGCAAAAGCGGAGTATGTCAGGCGTAGCGAGGAGTTTGAGAAAGAAACAACCGCTATAAGAAATGAACTTCGCGAAGTGGAAAGGCGATTAGCAAAGCGAGAAGACAATCTCGAACGAAAATTGGAAACTCTCACAAGTAAGGAACGGGCGATTGAAAACTCCACTCGTCGATTGGCTGAGCGTGAAAAGGCGATAAAGGTGCAGGAACGCCAGCTTTACGATTCTATCGCTCAGCAGCGGGCTCAATTATTGCGTATTACCAATATGAGTATCGAGGAAGCAAAGGAATTATTATTACAACGGCTTGAAAAGGAAGTTGAGAAAGAATCAGCCAAACTTATAGAAAAGCGGTATAACGACGCGAAGGAGCAAGCCAACGCAAAGGCGAGAGAGGTGATAATTACCGCAATTCAGCGCTTTGCCGCTGAACACACGAGTGGATATACCGTTTCTACCGTGGATATTCCGGGTGATGAGATGAAAGGAAGAGTAATCGGACGCGAAGGTAGAAATATCCGTGCGTTCGAGAAAGCGACTGGCGTAGATGTTATTGTTGATGATACTCCCGGAGTTATAGTTATAAGTTCGTTTGACCCTGTCCGGCGGGAGGTTGCGCGAAGGTCATTGGAATTGCTAATTCAGGACGGACGAATTCACCCGGGCAGAATCGAGGAAATAGTAGCTCAAACCGCACAAGAAGTCGATCAGGAAGTTACCGACATTGGCAAAAAGGCAGCTTTGGAAGCGAATGTCCTTAACTTACACCCGAAGATGTATGAGCTACTCGGTAGGCTTAATTTCCGCACAAGCTACGGGCAGAATGTCTTAAGGCATAGTATCGAAGTTGCTTATCTCTGTCAGATAATGGCTGACGAGCTTGGTCTCGATGGCGCCTTCGCCCGAAGGTGTGGTCTGCTTCACGATATCGGAAAGGCGGTCGATCACGAAGTAGAAGGCGGACACCCGCATATCGGGGCGGAATTGGCGAAAAGGTATGGCGAAAAGCCCGATGTCCTTAATGCTATTGAGGGTCATCACGGTGATATAGAGGCATCGAGTATTTATACGCCTTTGGTGTCAGCTGCTGATGCTATCAGCGCTTCGCGCCCCGGTGCGAGAAGGGAATCGCTCGATAGATATGTCCGTCGTCTTGAGCAGCTTGAAGATATTGCAAACAAATTCCCCGGCGTCAAGCAATCGTACGCTATACAAGCTGGCAGAGAGATTCGCGTTATCGTCGATGCGAATACTATCGACGACGGTGCGACTATCAAACTTGCCCGCGATATAGCTAAGAATGTCGAACACGAAATGGAATATCCGGGCGAGATCAAAGTAACGCTGCTTCGTGAGATGCGTGCGATAGAATACGCACGATAATCAGTTGCAGAGATGGGTATAGAGTATATTTATGCTGACGAAAATTTTATGTATAGGTGATATTGTCGGCCAGTCGGGCAGGACGTTTCTCTCATACGCATTGCCAGCTTTGCGGAAGAAATACAAACTCGATTTGATAATCGCTAATGCTGAAAATTCCGCAGGCGGTTCGGGTCTGACGCCTCAGATATTTAAGAAACTGCTAACCTATGGGGTTGATGCTGTTACGCTTGGCGACCATTGCTATCGCAGAGAAGATATCCTTGCGACTATGCAGAACTCGGACAGAATAGTCAGACCTGCAAATCTTCCGCCAACAGCTACCGGAAAACCATTTACCGTAATACAGGCGAAAAACTCTCAACCGGTCGGGATAACGGTATTGCTCGGTCGGCTTTATATGAAGCCGGTTGATTGTCCGTTCAGGGCAGCTGACAGAGTATTAAACGAAATTCACAAACAGACGAAAATTGCTATCGTCGATATGCACGCTGAAGCTACGAGCGAAAAAGTAGCGCTGGGCTGGTATCTCGACGGTAGAGCTTCGATAGTTTTCGGTACGCATACACACGTGCCGACAGCTGACGCGAGGATTCTGCCAAAAGGTACCGCTTATATTACCGACCTTGGAATGACAGGTCCTTACGATTCCGTATTGGGCAGGACGAAAGAAAAAGTAATCAAATCTCTCATAAACGGTATGCCAACGAAATACAGCATCGCAAAAGAAGACATCAGAGTAGCGGGAATTATCGTCAGCGTGGATTCAGTTTCGGGCAGAGCAACTGATATCGAGCAGATTATTTTTGGTAAATCAGATATTGACGCAATTCGCAAAGAATATCAATCTACGCAGGCTGTACCTGAAAATCTTTAATTCTTACTTGCCATATCTGTCTGGCACTGGTATTCTATAAAGCATATTTAACGGATTTCTTTTAGAGGGTGAATCTATGGCTGATAAGATTTGGCTTTTGTGGATGATTTTAGGGGCGATACTTCTTATCGGTGAGATGTTGACGGTTGGGTTTTTCCTGTTATGGTTTTCTGTCGGAGCGTTTCTTGCGGGTGCTATTGCATTATTAGGGCTTTCGCGATTTTGGCAGCTTTTGGTTTTTGTTGTCGTTTCGGGAGTGCTGTTCGCTATATCAAGAAAGTTTGCTGAAAAGGTTACCAGCTCTCAGCCACTTGGGATAGGTGCGAATAGAATTTTGGGTAAAGAAGGCATAGTTCTCGAAGAAATCAACAATTCGCAGAATACGGGGAAAGTTCGAATCGACCAAGACGAATGGCGTGCGGATAGCGACGATGGTAGTATTATCCCGCCGGGAAAACGGGTTAAAATAATCAGAGTCAAGGGTGCTCATTTGGTAGTCGAAGTAATTAAAGAATCAACCGAACAAAAGGGAGAATAAATATGGATACTGTCTTTTTTATTGTAATTATTGTCGTTCTGTTCGTTATTTCCGCTAAGGGTATTCGGATAGTTAGGCCTTGGGAAAAGGGACTTGTCGAGAGGCTTGGTAAATATCAGCGAACAGTGGATAGTGGCTTGACGGTTATCATACCGTTTATGGAACGACTCATCAAAGTTGATATGCGTGAGCAAGTGGTCGATGTGCCTCCGCAAGCGGTTATTACCAAAGATAATGTTGCTGTCGAAGTCGATGCTGTGGTTTATTACGAAGTAACCGATCCGGTAAATGTTACGTATAATATCTCCGATTTTTACATAGCTGCTACCAAGCTCGCACAGACTAACCTTCGTAATCTCATTGGTGATCTTGCGCTGGACGAATCGCTTACATCTCGCGAAGTAATCAACAATAAGCTTCGTCAGATATTGGACGATGCAACCGATAAGTGGGGCGCAAGAGTAACGCGTGTCGAGCTTCAGCGAATAGAACCGCCTCGCGATGTTACCGAAGCGATGCATCGTCAGATGAAGGCGGAGCGAGACAGACGTGCTATGATTTTGGAGGCGGAGGGTCAAAAGCGTTCTGCGATATTGCAGGCGGAAGGTGTTAAACAATCTGCAATTCTCGAAGCTGAAGGTAAAGCGGAAGCGATGAAAAAGGTTGCAGACGCCGAGCGATATAAAAGGCTTACCGTCGCACAGGGTGAAGCGGAAGCTATCGAACGGGTATTTGCCTCTATCCATAACGGAAAGCCGACCAACGACCTGATAGCAATCAAATATCTCGAAGCTCTGCAAAAGGTTGCTGATGGCAAGGCGAGCAAAATATTCCTGCCGATGGAAGTTTCAGGAATACTCGGCAGTATCGGCGGAATAGCGGAGTTGTTCAAAGATAAGCAAGCAGGCGCAGGCAGCGATGGCTCGTAGAAAACGAAACGATCTGAGAAAAGTCATCTTCGGGGATGAAGATTCTCTCTTTGACTTATCCGATGACGGCTCATCGAAATCGATGCGGGAGCCTATACAGCAGGAGAGGATTTTTACCGTCAGCGAGCTGACCGCATTAGTGCGCTCGGTGTTGCAAAATCATCTTCCCGAAAGGATACTGGTAAGCGGTGAAATATCCAATCTTTCTCAGCCCGATTCCGGACATATTTATTTTACGCTCAAAGATGAATATGCGCAGATTAATTGTGTAATTTGGCGATCCGTTGCTTCGAAAATAAAATTCTCACTCGAAGATGGGCTCGCTGTTATCGCGGGCGGAAGTGTCGATATTTATGCTCCTCGCGGACAATATCAGCTTTATGTCGATATGCTCAAGCCGGCGGGGATAGGTGAGCTCGAACTTGCATTTCGTCAGCTTAAGGAAAAGCTCGAAAAGCAAGGCTTATTCGATTCAGCTCGTAAAAAACCCATCCCGCAATATCCGTTTACGATAGCGGTTATCACATCCGCTACCGGAGCAGCTATTCGCGATATTGTGCGGACATTGAATCTACGTTGGCCTATCGGAAAAGTCTTGATATATCCAGTGCAGGTGCAGGGTGAAAATGCAAAATATGAAATTGCACAAGCGATAAAAGATTTGAATATCTATGCGGACGATTTGAATATCGACCTGATAATACTTGCGAGAGGCGGGGGATCGCTTGAAGACCTCTGGGCGTTTAACGAAGAAATCGTTGCGCGTGCTATTTATGAATCCGAACTGCCGATTATTACGGGAGTCGGACACGAAATAGATATTACCATCGCTGACCTTGTTGCTGACCTTCGAGCGGCGACGCCGACGGCAGCTGCTCAACTCGCTACTCCGAAATTGACGGATATTTTAGCTAAACTCGACAAATATTTTGCACGAATCAATAATGTTATCGCAAAGAAATATTCTTCGGAAGCTCGGCATCTGCTTATGCTCGCTAATCGTCCGATGTTCCGCAACCCTGTAATGCTGCTGGCGGGGTATGTTCAACGGCTTGATGAGTCGGCGCAAAATCTGCAAAAAATAATCGCCGAGAAAATCGCTGAAAGTCGCAATACAATTCATAGTAAGGAGCTGAAATTTAATAGAGTTTCGCCACAGATACTGCTTATGCGTTCGCAGCATAGACTCGAGAATCTCGGTAAGTCGCTTTCGTCCGCTTTGGATTTGTTATACAAGACAAACAGTACGAAAATAGACCATTTTCAAAAACGTCTTGACAACTGCGACTATCGAAGGGTATTAAAGCGTGGATTTGCAATTGTGCGTAAAGCTGATGATGGAAAATTGTTAACTTCCGTCAGCCAAGCGCAGATAAACGAAGAGATAGCAACGGAACTTTCCGATGGTTTTATCAAAAGCAGGATAGAAGAAACAAATGCCAACCGAGCCGAAAAGTAATTTTGCAGTTCGTAAAACACGAATGGACGATGTCGATACTATCCACTCGCTGATAAGTTATTTCGCTGAACGTAGGAAGATGTTATTCCGAACGATGGACGAACTTTACGAGCGCATACGTGAATTTCGCGTTTGCTGCGATTCGGATGGTAAGGTTGTTGGCTGCTGTGCGTTGAGCATAATGTGGCGCGATTTAGCTGAGATTCGTAGTTTAGCGGTTCTGCCGGAATATTTCGGCCGCGGTATTGGCAGGCTGCTCGTCGAAGATGGCCTGCGAGAAGCCCGTGAGTTAGGTTTGAAACAGGTATTTGCATTGACCTACGAAATCGAGTTTTTTCGCAAGCTCGGTTTTGATATAATAGATAGAAATCAGTTGCCCCATAAGGTTTGGACGGATTGCATCCGCTGCCCTATGAAAGATAATTGCGATGAAGTTGCGGTTTTAATTAATTTATGAATAAATATCAGGAGCAAGAGAATGTTTACCCCCGGAATTAGAGGTTATTGTGGGTCTGTTAGTTGGCAGTTATTCACTTCGCAGATAAAGCAGGCACAAGAATTACTCGATAAGGAAAAGCAGACAAAAGCTCAGCTTGATACGCCTGAAAAAATTCATCAGCACGCAGATAAGATGAGAGAGTTTTTTCTGCAAGCTATCGGCGGAATTCCCGACGATGGCAGTGAACTCGAGCCGAAAATTACAGGAGTAATCAAGCGAGATAAATATCGAATCGAAAAAGTAATTTATCATTCACTTGCGAATTATCCGGTAACAGCTAATCTTTATGTGCCTGAAAATTTGAGTGCCCCTGCGCCTGCTGTTTTGCTTTGCTGCGGACATTCGTATGAAGCGAAGGCTGCCATCGGTTATCATCAACAAGCTTGTCTGCTTGCTAAAAATGGATTTGTCGTAATGGTCTTCGATCCGCCGGGACAAGGTGAACGAATGCAGCTAATCGATAGAAGTACCGGCTCGCAGATTGTTCAATGGGGCTCACGTGAGCATAGTTATGTCGGGCTTGCTTCTACGCTCATCGGAGAAAATATTTGCAGATATTTTATTCGCGATGGTATCCGTGCGATTGATTATCTGTCCAGCAGAGATGAAGTTGATAGTTCCAAAATCGGAGTAACGGGTACTTCGGGCGGTGGTACGCAAAGCTGTTATCTTATGCTGGCAGAGCCGAGAATATCAGCTGCTGCACCGGCGTGCTATGTTACCGAACGATTAACTTATATGAAAATGTTCCACCCACATGACGGTGAACAAAACATTTTCGGACATATTCCAGCTGGGTTTAACTATTCCGATTTTCTAATAGCTTTTGCACCCAAGCCTGTGCTACTGTTGACCGTCGCTTACGATTTCTTCCCGATAGAAGGCGTTATAGAAACATACAATACTGCAAAGAAAATATATGCTACACTCGGAGCTGAGGATAACTGTCAGATGGTAACCGATGTTAGCGTGCATTCATTAACACTCAAGCTCAGGCAGCAATCCGTAGCGTTTTTCGGGAAAGTGTTGATGGGCAAATCATCCGACGAATTTGATATGGAAAATGACGAGCCATTAACCAATGAAGAGTTGAATTGTACGAAATCGGGACAGGTGTTGGTCGATTTTCCCGAACTACCGAGTTTGATGGATAAGATAACGTCGCAGTTTCCCGAGCAATCGAAACTCACGGGAGAAAAACTTCGAGGGCATATAAAAGCGCTCGTCTATCATAATCGTCAAGGTGATACGATTTATCCGAGGGTAATTGACAAGACGGTTGATATAAAACAGCTATGTATAGAGCATATATTTTTCTTTAGCGAGCCTGACATTGTCGTTGCTGGCGAATTGATAAGACCTGTGAGGCTTGATGGTAAAAAAATCGCTGCTACTATCGCCCTGCTTGCCGATGGCAGTGATTCTCTGCGCTCGCATGACAGATGGACGCAAATCGCTCGGATGACTTCACCAAATCGAGCGGTATTTGTCTTCGATGTCAGAGGTATCGGAGCTGTAAAACAAACCGGAGGCAGTCAGGATAGGGAATCGTATAAGTCTATGTACGGTACTTTATTCAAGTTTGCATACAATAGCTGGATGCTTGGTGATAATTTCGTATGTCAGTGGGCTTATGATGTACTTCGCGCGATTGAGATGCTCAGAAATCGTGATGATATTATCGAAGATGATATTGCAATCTATGGAGAAGATGATGTAGCAGTGCCGGGGCTATTGGCAGCTGTTGTCGATGATAAGATAAAAACCGCACAATTCAAGAATTTACCGACTTCATATAAGCAAGCGATGAAGCAAACATATTACGATCGTGGTAATATCAACGAATGGACAGCTATTCACGGTATGCTCCGAGATTTCGATATTCCCGATCTGCTTGATATTATCAACAACCGAGCCAAAGAGCGGTAAAACAAAATATAGCTTCTTGCGCAATCCTATCGCATCCCAATATATATTTATGCGTATATTACTCAAACTGACCGATTCTAAATACTGTTTTTACGTAACTCTTTATTATTTACCAACAATTATACACAAGCTGTCATTCCCGCGGAAGCGGGAATCCATACTCTCACCGACCAAGTGGATTCCGCATCTCCACTTCGTTCCGTGCGGTCCCAACGGGATGCCTTCGGTAAATGACGCCGTGGGAACAAATGATTTTGTACAAAATCGGTCAGTTTGAGTACATTATTATAAATGCGAACAGTTGCAGTTATCGGGATTTTAGGGTATGATAATATATACAGGCCACTGGAGATTTATCTTATGAATAATTGCACAACCTCGCTTTGTCGAATTATATCCACTGTTTTCATCATATCGCTTATGTTGATTTATGGTTGTCCCGCACCGCCTAACCCCGCTAATCTTTATACGCTTACCACACAGGTAACAGGCCAGGGCACAGTATATCCTTCGGGCGGAAGTTATGTTTCCGGTTCTATCGTTCAGCTCCGTGCGATACCGTCAGCCGGCTGGTCGTTCGACCATTGGGCTGGCGATATTACAGGCACAAATAATCCGAAGACCATTACAATGAATGCGAACATAACAGCAGTTGCGGTTTTTGTCTCATCAAGTGTCAATCGTGCGCCAGAGGCTTACGATCTGATGGTCTCTACGGAACGCAATAACTCCGTCAATATAACGCTGCAAGCTGACGATAGGGATAATGACCCGCTGAGTTATCAGATAGTATCTGCCCCTACTCACGGAATACTTTCCGGCTCGCTGCCTAATGTTATTTATAATCCGACATTCGGATATGTGGGTCCGGATAAGTTTACATACAAGGCAAACGATGGGCAGGCAGATAGCAATACCGCTACTGTCAATATTGTCGTAACCGAACCTGCTTCTACCGGTTGGGCGAGAACTTTCGGTGCTATTAATACGGATATTATTCACGATGTAGCTGTCGGACCTAATGGTAATATATATATTGTAGGCGAATTCCAAGACGTCGTCGATTTCGACCCGAGCGTAAATACAGCTCTATATCGAAGTGCTGGTCAGCGAGATGCCTTTCTCGCTAAATACTCCGTTGATGGTACCTTCCAATGGGTAAGGACTATAGGTGGCCAGAACGACGATATCGGATATAGCGTCTCCGTCGATGGTAACGGTAATGTATATATCGTAGGCAGTTTCCACGCAACTATTACCGTTGACAATCCGAGCGGAACAATCGAACAAAGCAATGGCGGAGCAGACATATTCCTTGCAAAATTCACACCCGCAGGCACGCTCGTATGGTCGCATTCGATTGGCGGGCCGGGCGATGATGAGGCGTTCGCAAGTGCAGTCGATGCGTTTGGCAATTTATACATAGGCGGATATTTCGAGCAATCGGTAGATTTCGACCCGACCTCGGGTATGGATAGCAAAACGTCAGCGGGTCAGCGAGATGCATTTTTGTCGAAGATAATCACATCGACGGGCGATTATGGCTGGACTGTTATTTTTGGCGGGCCTGGAGCGGACGATGCTATTACCGGAGTTGCGGGAGATGCCAACGGGAACATTTACGCTGCCGGTTATTTCGGTAATTACATTGCACTAAATCCCAACGGCTCGTCAACAAAAGTAAATACAAAAGGTCAAAGCGATGCATTTGTTGTTAAACTTAATAGTAATCACGGTTATCTTTGGGGATATACCATAGGTGGCGCCGGTGAAGATCGGGCGATGAGTGTAGCGAGCACAGGTGTAGGAAATATCGTCCTTGGCGGTTACTTCGAGCAGACAGTAAATCTCGACCCAACTGGCGGGAGTAGTATGGCGAATTCGGCGGGTGGTACCGACGGATTTGTAATCGCTTTGAATGCGACGGGAAATTTCCAATGGGCACATCAAATAGGCGGGATTGGCGACGATTTGATTATGGATGTCGCCCTCGAAGATACCTCCGGTAATGTATATGTAGTAGGTGGATTTCAGGGTACGGTCGATTTTGATTTCAGCGGTGGGCTTGACCAGTACACTTCGTTCGGAAACTCATTTGATGCATTCATCACAAAGATGACAGCTACCGGTAATTATCTGTTTACACGCACTTTCGGCAGTAATGGTACGGATATTTTCAACGGTGTAAGTTCAGCTCCTACGACATTGCTGACTTATGCGGGTGGATTTTTCCAGCAGACGGTTGATTTCGACCCAAGTGCCAGTGAGCAAAAGCATACCGCATTCGGAGCTGAAGATTGCTGTCTGATAAAACTTACATCTGCCGGTGGATGGTAGTTGATGATTAGCTGCTCAATACAAGCATTTCGATACGTCCCGTCCCGATGGGACGGGACTACTCAATGCCCGAGCGCGAAGGGGCTATTTGACAGAAGTATTTTAGCACGCCCGTTTAAGTTGATCGGTATAAGCATAAATCAGTTGAGTAAATCCGTCGCCGAAGATACACTATGTCTCTATGAACGAGACGGTAAACAAACGGAATAATGCTATAGAGCAGCTAAGCAGGCTTACGGGCGGACTTGCGCACGAGATTCGCAATCCATTGTCAACGCTGAAGGTAAACCTTCAACTATTAGCGGAAGATTTAAGAGAATTTGCCAAAGACGATACCGATAAGCTCCGCCGATCGCTACTGCGGATAGAAACAATGCGCCGGGAAGTTGACAGACTCAGCGACATACTCGACGATTTCATACAATTCGTAAAATATCGTAAAATCGAATATAAACCCTGCGATATAAATCGGCTAATAGAGCAATTGGTTGATTTCTATGAGCCACAAGCGCGCAATCACGGAATAAGAATAAGATGTCAATATCATCAAGCCCCGCTAATAGGCAATGTGGATGATGATATGCTCAAACAGGCGATACTGAATTTGTTTATAAACGCTCAGCAGGCTATGCCCGAAGGTGGTGAGCTTATAATTAAAACATCACAACAGAAAGATAAAATTAAGATAGAGGTGATTGATACAGGCGTAGGAATCGAACATAATAGTGAGGAAGAACTCTATAAAATATTCGAAGCCTATTATTCGACCAAAAAAGAAGGTACGGGGTTGGGTTTGGCGATGACGAAACGAATAATCGAACAGCATAACGGGACGATTACCGTGCATAGTGAACGAGGAAAGGGAACGAGCTTTACCATAACCCTACCCGCGGAGAACAAGGGTTCGGAGAAAATACAGGATGCGTAAAGGAAGTGTGTTAATAGTCGAAGATGAAACCGCACACGCAGAAGCTATTGCGGAAGGACTTATGCGGGCGGATTTCGAATGTACAATTGCTAATACAGGCGAGCAAGCGGTTAAAGAGCTAAATGAGCGTCCGTTCGACGTGGTGATTACCGATTACAAACTCGGACAATCGGTAAACGGAATGGATATACTCCGTCAGACAAAGGAAAAATGGCCTGAAACCGAAGTTGTGTTGATAACCGCTCACGGTAGCGAACAGCTTGCTCGCGAAGCGCTTCGTAAAGAAAATGCTTACGATTATCTCACCAAACCTATCGACCTCGATGAGCTTCGTCAAATTGTTGCGAGAGCTGCGAAGCAAGCGCAGACTTCTCGCGAAAATCGGCTACTCAAACGTCAGCTTGACGAACAATTTGGCGTCGAGAATATTATTTGCGTATCGCCGGCAATGAAACGAATATTACGTATCGTAAAGCAGGTAGCACCGACCAACATTACAGTACTGCTGCAGGGCGAGTCGGGCACGGGCAAAGACCTTATTGCTAACGCTATTCATCAGAATTCGCCACGGAAGAGCAAACGTATGGTAACCCTCGATTGTGCAGGGCTAAGCGAAGGAGTACTCGAATCGGAACTATTCGGACACGTCAAAGGCGCATTTACCGGAGCGGTTTCTTCTCGGAAGGGGCGTTTCGAATTTGCCGACGGCAGTACGTTATTTTTAGACGAAATAGGTGATATGCCCCTGACGATGCAAGCTAAACTGCTACGCGCTCTGGAAAACAGGGAAATCGTTCCGGTCGGTTCGAACGAACCCATAAGTGTCGATGTTAGGCTAATCAGTGCTACCAATCGCGATTTGGCACAAGCTGTCAAAGAGAAAAAATTTCGTGAAGATTTATATTTCAGAATCAAAGGCGTAACGTTGAAAATTCCACCGTTGAGGGAACGCAAAGAAGACATTCCCGTTTTGATAGAGCATTTCCTCAAAAAATTCAACGAGGAACACGGACGAGACATAAAAGGCATTACTTCGCAAGCGAGAAACATTCTCATCAATTATCATTGGCCTGGCAATGTACGTGAGTTGAAAAATTGTATCGAATCGATGGCTATCCTAACGGACAAGGATACTCTCGATGTGGAAGATATTTCCGAAGAAATTCGCTCGCAAACATCGGAAACGACGACAGCTATTGTCCCGCTGACTAGCCTTGCGGGTA
>WFQY01000339.1 GCA_015486815.1 Phycisphaerae bacterium
AAATCAATATATCCTACCCCTTCATTAAATGTTGTAAATTATATGTCTTCTATATCGATTTTTTCAAGTGCAGCGAGTGCAATTTTTACATTGCCGAATGGCGCACTTATAGCAAAGCCCTGCACATAAAGCTGAATTTCCGCGATAATCTCGCGTGCAATTTCTATGCCTATAATTCGCCCCTGCTCGCGAGTCTTTGCCTTGCTCATCTTCCTAAGCAATTTGTCCGGTACGACCACTCCGGGCACTTCATTCGCCATAAATTCGGCATTTTTATAACTTGTAAATGGCCAAATCCCTGCGACGATTGGAATTTTATGTGAACTGACCGCATCTATAAAATCTTTTAACATCTTCGGGTCGAATACGGGTTGAGTAACCGCATATTCTGCGCCAGCTTCGACCTTTTGCTTGAATCTCGCAATTTCCCGCTCTATGTCATATGCTACCGGATTAGCACCGACAGCGATGGTAAATCCGAGCTGATTGGGCAATTCATTGCCCGCTAAATCCACACCCATATTCAGGTCTTTCGCCAACGCAGTCAAGCCGATGGAGTCAACATCGAACACTGCGGTTGCATCGGGATAATCGCCGAGTTTCGGCGGATCGCCCGTAATGATTAACAGATTTTTGATTCCCATCGCATAAGCGCCGAGTAAATCCGATTGCAAACCGATAAGATTTCTATCACGGCAGCAAACGTGCAAAATAGATTCTATATCGGCGCTTTCCTGTATCTTGATAGCGGTTACCATCGGCGAGAGTCTCGAACTTGCACGAGGCCCGTCGGGAATATTTATCGCATCTATTCCGCAATCGGCACACAATCTCACCTTATCGATTATTCCGCCAAGTTCAAATCCTTTGGGTGGTGTAATTTCAACTGATGTAAGTAATTCGCCGGTAGCTATTTTTCTGCCAACTCTTGAGCGTTGTTCGAGCGGTATGGGTTCTTTACGTTTTTCCTTTATTACCGTTTCAGGCGTTTTTTCTATAATGATATGTGTTTTGTGCACCGCTTTATCGATCGCCTTTACCGCTTTAACAATTTCCGCTATATGCTTCGGAGTTGTTCCGCAACAACCGCCTATTATCCTTGCTCCCTTTTCCAGAAATCGTTTCGCATATTCCGCCATATACTCAGGCGTACACATATAAAGTTTTCTGCCATCAACTTCACGTGGTAAGCCTGCGTTAGGCATAACCGATATCGGTTTGGCAGTTACCTTAATGAGTATTTCGAGATTTTTAAGCATATCAGCAGGGCCTATCGAGCAGTTCATTCCAATAGCGGTTATGTACGGCGCCGCTTGTTCGATACGATGGGCCGCTTCTTCTATTTTCGTACCGTAAGATGTTTCCCCGTGTTCGTTAGCGGAAAATTGTGCAATTATAGGTGTTTCCGGCGAGATTTTATTCGCTGTTTCTAAGCCGATTATAAGCTCATCTATGCTTGAGAATGTTTCGAATATGAGAAAATCGACGCCAGCATCGATCAGAGCGGATATTTGTGTTGTGAATGCCCTTTGTGCTTTTTGTACCGAAAGCCTACCATAAGGAGGAAGCTCCTGACCCAGCGGACCAATCGAACCTGCGATAAGTATTTCGGTATCACCGACTGCTTTCTTGGCTATCTCGACAGCTGCACGGTTTATCTGTTCGACTTTATCCGCAAGTCCGTATTTTGCAAGCTTGATGCCGTTAGCTCCGAATGTGTTGGTTTCGATAAAATCGGCACCCGCCTGTATGTATTCATCGTGTACATTCTGAACAAGTTCCTGCCGTGCGAGATTAAGCTCTTCGAAGCAGACATTAACAAATACACCTGCTTCATAGAGCATCGTTCCCATAGCACCATCGCCTATGACTAATCGTTCTTTTATTAATTCCGGAAGATTGCGTTTGTTACTCATCGCTGTCAATACTCCATTTCAAGAGGGGCAATCGAAGGAAAACTATCCGCAGATTTATCATCGATTTCAGGCGTTTTCTCTCCGAGTATTTTGCATATATCGTCCAGATTGTCAGCTACCGGAATCGGATGGTTCGATAATGTTCCCCACGTCTGTTCAGGCGGGGGCGGAGTAACCTTTTTCATATTTATACCGGTATGATAGTTTACCGTCGCATCGGGATCTTTTAGCAAATGCCCCGTGAGTATGCAGACAACGGTTTCCGAAGGTGATATTATCTGCTCTTTCAATAGTAAATGTAAACCTGCCACGGAAGCAGCCGATGCAGGCTCACAGCCGAACCCGAATTTACCGACCATCGCTTTATGCTCGAGAATATCCTCATCGGAAACCTGCCTGACCAGACCATTTGTAATTTCAATAGTACGTAACGCCTTTTTGAGATTTACTGGCCGACCTATCTCGATAGCTGATGCTATTGTTTTTGCGAGATAATTATCTTCATCCAGCTTGTCGTAATATGCTTTGACTTTTTCGTGGTCGAGATAGCCATTATTCCACTTTATTTTTTGCTCCTCAGCTATAACATAAAGCGTATTCGCACCCGTTGCGTTTATTATTGCTATCCGTGGTATTTTCTTAATCAAACCGAGCTGATATAGTTCATCGAATGCCTTCCCGAAAGCTGACGAATTGCCCAAATTGCCTCCCGGCACGATAATCCAGTCAGGCACCTGCCAATCGCGAGCTTCAAGTATGCGATACATAATCGCCTTTTGTCCTTCCAGCCTAAACGGATTGACGGAATTCATCAGGTATAACCCGAGCTTTTCCGAAGCCAACCTTACTTGTCGAAGACACGCATCGAAATCGCCTTGTATCTGCAGCGTCAATGCCCCGTATTCGAGCGCCTGAGACAATTTGCCATAAGCTATTTTGCCCGAGCCTATAAATACAATTCCCTGCATACAGCCTGACATACCGGCAAACATCGCGAGCGAAGCTGATGTATTGCCCGTAGATGCACAAGCTACTCGCTTTTTCCCGAGTTTATTCGCCAGTGTAAAGGCAGCTGTCATTCCATTGTCTTTGAAGCTGCCCGAAGGATTCAATCCCTCATATTGAAGAAACAATTTTCCCGCTTGATGGCCGATATTACGTGCTAGCAGGTCCGCACGCTGAAGTATAGTTCTACCCTCGCCTATGGTGATAATATCCTTGACGTCAGCGAATGGCAAAAGTTCGCGAAACCGCCAAACACCCGAAAAATCATAAGGATTTCCCTTCGTACCCCATCGGCTTTCAAACTCACTAAGCTTACGGGGCAATTCGACTTTGTCCCAGTTGTACTTTATATCGAGAAGCTCGCCACATTTGGGACACGAATATATCACCTCATCAATCCCGAAAGTAGCGTTACACTTCGGATTTATACACTGCTGATATGCAACTTCGTTTCGCGACATATATTAGATTACTCCTCACATATTTTTCATTTTATCTCGTTGACGCTGACGTTCGGTAATTTGTTTGAGTGTTCGCCTTTCTCGCCAAGATAGACTGTTAATTCCGTTGCGATGTACCTTTTCCAAAATTTTATCTATTATCTCCTGGTCTTCCCTTTCCTGCTCGAAAAGCTGTTCTTTTCTTGCAAAATATCGCTGTTGTGAAAAAGATGACAGAAACGGTTTGTAGTAGGCGTACAATGCGCCAGCTGCCATTCCGCCGAAATGACAAGCGTCAGCCAAATTGCCCGTCGATATTACATTAAGTGCATAAATGCCTGCCAATAGCAGAGCAGCGAACCTTATCGGTACGGGGAAAAATAACAATATGATTATCATCTGCGGAAACAGAACAGCGCAAGCTGCCAACAGTCCGAGCACTGCACCCGACGCACCTATCAGAAATGCAGACGTGCCGGTAAGTGCGCTGAGAATGATATATGCGATTCCGCCTACAACTCCGCACCCGAGATAAAAT
>WFQY01000340.1 GCA_015486815.1 Phycisphaerae bacterium
ACATCAAAATAATCCTTCATATCCTGCAATTATTCTGACTGCACGCTGACAGCAGTCCTGTTCCCTCCCGAAAGATTCATCAGCATATTGGTAATCATGCTTGCGGATGAATTCATCAAGGTCAGCTATCAATTCTCGAATTTTCTTCTGCTCAATATCAACGAGGTAACGCTCAAGGTTGCGATTGCGTTTTATTTGGTCAAGCAGATCAAGGAAATGCGGTACGCATATAGGAGCTGATTTTTCGAATGCGTTAATCATATCCGAATCGGAATTTTTCAGTGCGTCGAGAAAGATTTCCGAATATCTCTTTCGGTCGTCAAGCTGATTTTTACAAGCTGGACATGCTTTATGGTTACGCCAACTCGCAATTTGAGGAAGTTTCAAAAGTGCTGTCGATACCGAAGAAAGATTATCGAGCAGCTCATCAAGTAAAGACGATTGCTGACGATACAGAATAGCGGTACCGAGTGAAGCGCCATATTTCAGGATAAAAGCAGAATGCCTATTGCAAAACCCCTTCGAGCGTGCAAGCGAAGCTCGCGTCGCTACATCATTTACTCGTTCGTATAACAGATTATCAAAATATTTCTGTAACCCTTCAAGCTCAAGAGCGCACAAAAAGCAAATGCTCTGCTCAGTCAGACAATCAAGCACAGCGAAATACGGAAGATGTTTTTTGCGTTCGGTATTCATACACTTAATTTTCTTACTCTTGGCTCACAGAGCAAGTATTATTTTCCGATTTCAGTAATTCCCGCAAAACAGCTGTAGCGTATGAACCCGAAGGCAGATCAAACTGCATCAATAGATACTCACCGAAATCATCGCTGCCCATTCGGATATCGATATTACTCATCTTTACACGAAACGAGCGTCTGGAACCTTTGACTTTATGATTTCCCGCTTTTCGGAAATCGTTAAGGGTAAGATTTTCCGATTCAAGAATTTTATTTTCAAGATCAGCTTCGAAGCCTTCGGGGCTCTTCATTCGATAACCAAATAATGGCCCTGTCGGACTTATTGCGAATCGATCAGCTCTCGGTTGCTCTGTGGACACATCTTCGACAAGAAAAACGCCTCCCGTATCTTCTCTGCGTGCGAGATCGCCGGGGTATAGTTTATCTATCGATTCAATCCGCTGAGCAAGGGTTTGATTAAAGAGATATGATTGATAGGCAGAAATGAAAAGTTTTTTCAGTTTAATATCGATAGCATCGACCGCTCTTTTATGGGCATTAGGATTAGCAGCGAGTATTTTGCATGCTTTTTTAGCATCTCGAAAATATCCCGGCCAAATATGATAAGCGAGCTCATATTGTCCTTCGTCATAAAGCTGACGAGCTTTTTTGATATGGTCTCGCTCAGTCGGAGTTGGCCTACCCAAAAACTGATCGAGAAATTCTTTGAAATCGGAATGAATTAACGCTCTCCCTAAAAGCCAGCTATCGCCTCGTACGCCAAATCGTTGATGTCCGAAATAGTTTGGAACTCCACGCTTTTCAAGAACAGAAAGCACCTTCTCTGTTATCGTTTTAGCATCGGGCGGTAGATCCCTTAATTTGATGCAAAATTTATTCCCTGCAAGATGTCCGAGTTTCAGTTTATTCTTATGTCTGCCTACCCATAAAATTTTCGTATTGGGAATATCGAGATTTTGTATTTTTTCCGGCTCGATATGTTCTATACTCATCATTTGGCGTGTAACAGCGAGCGAGTCTTTTAATCCCGCATATCCGATATTACGTTCTTTTATGTTGAGCTTTCGTGCTATTTTTCGCAGCAATTCGAGAGTAGTCAAACCGGTCTTTTCTATTATGAAGTATATATGATCGCCCTGACCAACTGGCTGATATGCGGGTATCTCTTCGACGATAAAGTCATCAGCTCGTAGCTTGAACTTTGCATCGAGGGGCGGAATATCTGCGGTAAGATATGGCCAATTTGGCAGGAATGACGGATTTTGTTGAGGTTGTTCCATAGCTGATTATTTCGGTCCCATCATTATTGACGCCAGTTCTGTTGTTATTATGCTTATTACAAAAGTATTCAAAATCACCATAACGCCTACTATCAAGAATAATTCAAAAAAGTCAAGATCAAAAGACAATTTAAGAAGACCTGCGAGTATAAAC
>WFQY01000341.1 GCA_015486815.1 Phycisphaerae bacterium
ACGGTACGACCCGCACCCTCCGATATCTTCTACATTCCCTACGGTCAACTGCCTACTGCTTACGTTTCTACTTTCTGCGGATAAAGCCAAGCGCACCCATCGCAAGCAACCCAATCGTCGCGGGTTCAGGGACATAACCGAGAAATTGATTTGGCGACAATACTTCATTTTTAGTAATACGCAATTCGTCTATTGCGCCTACGAAATCTCTTGGCTGCTGCTAGCCAAAACCTCTACCGAAATAGAGATAGCCGCCGGAAACCGCACCGGAACTATAACCGGTTAACGTATCTTCTTTGTTGTAATCAACGTATAAGTCATATGTTTCGCTGTTAGCAGCATGGTTAATGGCGATGTGATGCCAATTACCATCATTTACAGATGTAGTTGAAGTTACTACACCACTGCTAAATTGTGCAGATATTTTTCCGGTGCCATCGTTCCAATATATAGCCCAACCATGGTGGGACGAATCCGCATAATCTTTCGAAAGGATAAAATTAGTTGTGCTACCATCGCTGCTCGCACCGTCAATCCGCACGAACAATTCGATAGTGTAGCTTTCATTTTCGCCGAAGTTAATAGCAGCGTCATTCGGTATTGTAACATAATCATAGTTATCATCGTTAAATTGCATTGCTAAATTTCCCGGTGCATTACTTGCTGTTGTTGTAACATACAAAGGACCTCCACCACCCTGATTAGCTGTTCCACCCATTTTCGAGTTGTTTACCTGTTCCGTTACCCAGTGAGCTGTCGTCGGACATTGTCCAACACCACCGTTACCATCGGCTCCTTCTTCGAAGCGCCAATAAGCTGCTGTCGAAGCAAAGCTCAAGGAACTTACAAACAATACCGTCAGTCCAATCAACATTACCTTTCTCATCGTTTTTCTCCTTCTTAAAAAAGAACCAAAATTAACGTTAAAAACACAATTACCACAATTACCGTTTGTTCGCTTTTGCACATCCATAGGCAATACTCCTTGTTAAAAATCAGAAACTAAAAATGTTAAATATCAATTTTTGGGCAGACACACAGGTCTGCCCCTACCGCCAACACTCAACTGCCAACCGCCTACGTTCCGCGTCAGCCTCTTCAAATCAACAATTCCGCCAAAGGCGGATCTTCGTCCTTTCAGGACTCCGACATCAATCTTCATTTCTCAATCAACACTCAACAATTCTTCTCGTCGTTTGTCCTTCTATCAGATGGCCTGCTACGTAATGCACTTCATAAGGGCCGGTATATCCCTCGATACGTCTCTTAAGTAGATTAGCTGCTATCCGTCCCTGCGCATCACGATGCGAATCGACAGTAGTTAATTTCATAGGAGTTGCACCTTCAACCGCACATTTAAGAGCTGATATTACCTGCATCTCTTGGGGTACTTTAATACCAGCTTCGAGTATCGCACGAAGTACACCGACAGCTGGATAATCGTGGCTACAGATAATAAGTTGCGAGCGAAATCCGTTACGCAGAAGCTCTTTCATCTGAACGTAAGCATCGATATACGGGTCGGGCGATTTGCCCCAGCCATGCGAACTTTCGAAGGTAATGAGTTTATCATCCGGAAGTTCAATATCGCTCTCTGCCAATTCTATCCGCAGCTGGCTGATAATGTCTGTTGTCCTGTCGATAGGCTTGGACAGAATAAAAGCTATATCGCGATAATTATTTTCGCATATATATTGGCCGATTAGCTTGCCACTATCCGCTCCCGTATGCACTACTCTGTCGCAGCTAATATCTTCTATCTCTGTTCCTATTATTACAACGGGAATATCCGTATCGTTTAATGCACCAGCGGAGACAAAAGAAAATTCTTTGGGTACGGACATCAGAATCACGCCGTCGGGGTGATATTCGGGCATACGATTTATCAACAGCTGATATTTTTCAATGTCTGCGTGTGTGCAATGTACGGAAAAGATATATTTTTCGTGGTCAATAGTCGAATGGATTCCCTTGACGTAGTTTTCAGCATCGCCCGAGATTGCAAGCGTGATAAACGAAATTGTTTTTATCGACGTATGCTGGTTTGGTGTGCCTTTTACGAAATATCCCCTGCGAGGAAACCTTTCCGCAAGTCCTCGTTTTTCAAGCAGTTCGAGTCCGCAAGCGACTGTGCTTATGCTCATTCCGGTATTTCGCGTAAGAGTTCTTATAGGCGGGATAGCGTCACCTGACTTTAACTTGCCACTCTTGATTTGCTGTTCGAGCATATCAGCTAAATGCTCATATTTCGGTTTTCTGAGTTTTATGCTGCTCATATTCTTCATAGTTTCAATACAGTGTTTGTATTGTTCAAAACTTTGTACTTTTTTATGATACAAAGTTCTGAAACTTTTGTCAAGTCTTTTATTCGGAATTTTTTTGATGTGTCCGAGATTGTGTGGATAATCAAGAAAAATTTTCCGACACATATTTATTG
>WFQY01000342.1 GCA_015486815.1 Phycisphaerae bacterium
CGGCAGCGTCAATGTGTATAAGAGACAGGTGTTAATATTGTGGAGGTTTAATTATGGTGAAAAAAGTATTACGAAACATCAGATCGGTGCTGGTTGGTGGAGTTATTTTGACATCGCTTGCGTATCTTCCCGGCTGTAGTATTGATGTTCTTACGGACGATGAGTACGATTCGGGATTATCAGCTGGCGTTCATCAGATAGCGGACGGTGTAATGAACATTATCGATTATTTCGATGATTGAGCTATCACTTTTCGGGTAAACGCCAAGAAGAAAGGGTTAGGCCGTAACGGCCGGGATGTAAATTCGGGGTGAGCCTGTGTGCCTAAAAAGAACGGATGGTCTGGCAACTCCAAAATCTGCATAATAGGCTCACCCGGTGCTTTACCGGAAAACACCAATCCCGCTTTTGTAAGCGTTTCTATATAATCCGGATGCACCTCATAACGATGTCTGAATCGCAGTCTGGTTTTATCCGCCCCGCCTAAAATTTCACAAGCAAGCGTATCTGCAATGATCTCTATATCCTGCCCGCCAAGCCTCATCGTTCCGCCAAGCCCCGTTAATCCCTTTTGGCTTGGCAGCAGGTCTATCACCGGATATTTGCAATTCGGGTCTATTTCCGTCGAGTTTGCCCCTTCAAGACCGCATACATTTCTCGCAAACTCAATCACTGCCATTTGAAAACCATAGCACAATCCCAGATACGGAATTTTGTTTTCTCTGGCATATTTGATGCAGGCAATTTTACCTTCGGTTCCGCGAACGCCAAACCCGCCCGGAACGATCACTCCTGCCATCCCCTCGAGCTTACCCGCTACGTTCTCATCATTCACATCGGTAGTATCAATCCAGTTCAGCACAAATTTATAACCGAGATGCGCACCGCAATGTTCCAGTGCCTTGATTATACTCGCATAGCTATCGCGTACGGTAATATACTTACCGGTAATTGCTATATCTATTTTCTTTTCCGCTTTGCTTATTTTCGTTGTAAATTCTTTCCACTGCGTCCATCGTTCTCGCTGAAGGTTTTCATCGACCTTATCTTCGAGTTTGAGAATTCTGATTACGTGTTTATCGATTTGGGCGTCTTTAATCATTTCCGGAACGAAATAGATACTTTCCGAATCGTGCATCGAAAACACTCGCTCTTTCGGCACATTCGCATAAACGGAAATTTTCTGCCTGACCGTTTCCGTTATAGGCGAACCTGCCCTGCACGCTATAATATGAGGCTGAATTCCCATACCCATCAGACTCCGCAAGCCAAGCTGAGCTGCCTTCGATTTCTGTTCACCAAGCGCCGGCGGTTCGAGCACATAAGTTAATGCAACGAAACACGTTGAGTCAGGCCCTTCTTCCAACGCAAGCTCTCTTACCGCTTCGATATAAAACGCATTTTCGAAGTCCCCTACCGTTCCGCCTATTTCCACGAATACCACATCTGCCTGCGTTTTCATCGCAAGTTCACGAAGACGAAGTTTGAGTTCGCCCGTAACGTGCGGTATCATCTGCACATCTCTGCCCTGATATCTACCTCTGCGTTCTTTTTCCAATACACTTGTATATATCTGCCCCGACGTTGCGAAATTCAGACGCGATAAATCCTGATCGAGCATCCGTTCGTATGTTCCAAGATCCATATCGCATTCCATTCCGTCGTCAAGCACAAACACCTCACCGTGCCTGAACGGATTAAGCGTACCCGAATCGATATTCAAATATCCTTCGAGCTTGATAGGCGAAACGCGTAGCCCCATATCTTTTAACAGCTTAGCTGTACTCGATGAAAATATTCCCTTACCAAGCCCGCTCATCACAGTACCGAAGACAACCACATACTTACACTGTCCGATTTTATAGCTCGCGGGTATCGGCGTATAAAGTTCGCTCTGTATTGACTTCGATGCGATTTCGTTTAGCAGTTCTTCTTTACTCATAATTTTGTCTTTTCCGTTTGTCCGTAAGATTCAACGAATTTCTCATATTCTTCTATCGTATCGATTCCTTCGACCCGATATTCCGTTATTGCGACCTTAATCTTATACCCGTTCCACAAAACCCTAAGCTGTTCGAGCTTCTCTACCTGTTCTATCGGAGCTGGCTCGAGTTTGGTAAGTGCCAAAAGAAAATCTTTGCGATACGCATATATCCCGAAGTGATGATAATATTCAAATCCCTTTGGCAGCGTCTCGAATCCTTCTCGCGGATACGGAATTATGCTGCGAGAAAAGTATATTGCATTATTAGCTTTATCTATTATCACCTTAACGTTATTCGGATTTTCGATATCCTCTCGCGAGGTAAACGCACTTGCAAGAGTAGCCATCGGCACTTCGGGATTATCGATAAGCAGCTTTACAAGTTTGTCGATAAACTCGGGTGGCATTTGTGGCTCATCCGCTTGAAGGTTTACAATTATATCGCAATCGATATTCTTCACAGCAGCTGACACTCTGTCCGTTCCGCTTGGAAGAGCGGGGTCGGTCATTATTGCTTGCGCACCGAACGATTCAGCAGCTTGTATTGTTCGCTCATCGTCAGCTGCTACTATCACCTTATCAATAAGCTCCGCCTGCAATGCCTGCTCGTATGTATGCTGAAACAGGTACTTACCGGTTCTTTTAGCTAATATCTTTTCCGGAAATCGACTCGACGCTAAACGTGCTGGAATAACCACTATTGACCGCAACGATTTACCACTCATAACAATTCCATTTTGTTTCTCTTGCAATCTAACCAGCACAGGGAACAATGTCAATCTTTTTTAGTTTTCCTCGCGCACAAACATTGCTTCAGTGAAAATTTTTCTGGCATCCGAATCACAGAAGATTATAATACCTTCCATTACAATTTGATAACGGTGCAATCTTTCGGGAGAATAAAAGTGCAGGATATTGCTAATTTAAAGTACGACGCTAACGGTTTGATACCCGCTATCATTCAGGATGCTCAGACGAATGAAGTATTGATGATGGCGTATATGAATGAAAAGTCGCTGCGAGCTACTATCGAGACGGGCAAGACACATTTCTGGTCGCGCTCAAGGCAGAAGTATTGGATGAAGGGCGAAAGCTCAGGCCATACTCAACAGGTAAAGGAAATATATATCGACTGTGATAAGGATACGCTTCTTATAAAGGTCGAACAAATCGGCGGCGCCTGCCACGAGGGATATAGAAGCTGTTTCTTTAGAAAGCTCAATTCCGACGGGCAATGGGAGATAATCGCTGAGAAGGTCTTCGACCCCGAAAAAGCGTATAAAAGCAAATAACTCAGGGCTAATCGGACAAACTTATCATATAGCTGACGATTGTTTTCCTCAGATCATCAAGGTCAGCGGTCTCGATGATATTGCTGCGCTTTAATCTTGCGAGAAACTTTGTCGCCTTCGCAATATTTACGTTTGTATTTTCCTTCTTGCGCCGTTTTGCTCTTTCGATCATCGCTTCCAAGCTCGTAATATATCGTACATCATCGATCCCTTCGCGGAATCCTTCCCACTCGATCGTATCGACAACCCCGTCAACCGTCGGATAGACCATACAAAAACTCCTGTACCTTGGGTGATCAAAGTCATTCCAGGTAGATCCCCAGGTGGTTTCATACGCATTGTCTGCGACGCCATCGTAGTCATATTTCCACATGAGCAAGCCGAAATTCCGCCTGTATATTTCAGGGTTCTCGATCCCTGTTTGCGGATTGGCGTAACAAAATACTTTTCCCCCATTGTCATGCCATTTTGCAACTTCTTCTCTGTCGGGCCATCCGGCGCTCACATGCATATCCTGAATATCTCCCATCAATGCGAGATTATCGCGTCCACCGGCGGCGAAGATTTTCCCACCCGCCTCGCGCACCGCCTGCCACGACTGCCTTTGTGAAGCTAGCGTATCTCCCGTGGCTTCATCTCGTCCGTAAAAATAAACTTCTTCTACACCATACTCTTTAGCGATCTTGATGATATGACGGACTTTTGATTTGATGGATTCCAATGCCTTTGGCATTGTTTCAAACGGATTTATTCCGTGACCTTTTAAGTAAAGCACCGTGTTATCCATACCGACCTGAGTCCTCAATTCCAGGACGTCTCTGAGGCTTTTATCGTTAACAGGGAAATAATGCTGACAATTCGTGAGACCGTGGGCAACCATATCTTTCAGTTCCGCCAGCATTTGAACCTTGGTCTTATTCCACGAACTGATGCTGCCTCGGCTGCTGAGCGTACCATGATAATCGATGCTCGCCGTATAATAGGGAGGCATTAGCTTAAATGGTAAAACGGTTACCGTTAACGTAAGGTTATCAATAACTTCACTTTTTGACATTAAATGGAGATGACCGGTATAGTCTCCCGCGGGAACGTTGCCAGGAATATGTACCGTTAACCAGAGTTGCTTGTTTTGATTCTCCGGCAAATCAAAGGGTAAAAGTTCTTTACTGTCTTTTACCGGAAAATCTGAGTTGAAGGGTCTTTCACTGGTTTTATTCTGCGGATTGCTTATCCATTTATACACCTGCTTATCGGGAAAACTGAGTTTCAGATAGTTCTCTTTCTTTTCATAATCAACTTTAACAAGTGAATCATCATTCACTAATAATTCGGGAACCAGCTTTTTGGGTGATTTCGCCTGGCTAATCGATCTTCCGGCGGTCCCTCCCTGAAACCAGCATTTCACGACCTTGATGTCAATATTGTTCTTTGAGATTTTTACACTACCATCGGCATTAACTAAATCGGAAGGTTTAATCGTTACCTTTTTCAGGTTTTTCAATGCCTTGATAACAAAACTCGCCGGTTCATATTCTCCACGACATCCCGTTACAGACATTTGACGAGAAATCTTACCGGGTATCAGGG
>WFQY01000343.1 GCA_015486815.1 Phycisphaerae bacterium
GCCATAACTCGTTACGCCACTCTGACCACAAAAAAATTTCGACGATACCGCCTCTCCTACGCCGGAATACATATTCAACATAAGCATACACAAAATCAGCCCCGCAAATGCAAAAATAGATATTATGAATATATATATCCGATGATTACTATTTGAGTTTGACTCGTTATGCATTGAATTGCCCCGATTGTTTACCTATCCGCTGATACATCTTAACCATCTCACCACGATATATGAGCTTGGAACATTTTGCTTCTATAATCTCATACGCTTTTGCAATCAATTTGTCTCGCAGATTATCATCCGATACGAGCTTATAAAGTCCAGCTGCTATGGTACGCGGAATAAACCGTTTAACCGCAAAAAAAGTCTCATTAGGCTTAAGTACATCATCGAAATCTTCATATTCGGAAATGATAACGGGAATTTTATATCCCATCGCTTCGAACGCTACAATCTGCTGTGAAACTCGTCCGCGAGGAATAATAAGAACATCGCAGCATGGCAACATCACGCTTGCATCATCGTAATCGATAAGTTTGATAATATTTTCCACAAGCGTCTCCGCTGCGAATCGAACGAGGCGGTCGGCATATTCAGCTTGACGAATCGGAACAACAGCGCGTATCTTCGGATATAACCGCTGAACCATACCGATAGAGTGAATCGTTAGCAAAATATCATTTAATTTCGATTCTGCTGGCACGTAAACCAAAATCTCATCGCCAGCGAGATTTAACCGTCTTCGAAGCACAGCTCTGTCGATACTTAAAGAGTTGTGAACAGCAGGACATACCTTGAAGACCCGTTCATCGGTATTAAGCATTTGCCTGACTATCCGTGCGAATGCATCCGAACTGCAAAAAATATACATATTCAGATTTTTATGGTAAAGTTTCAGCTTGCCAAATGAGTCCTTATCGACAATAGGCTTTATCATCATAAATATAATATTAAATGATTTTCTCATAGCGGACAGAGCGAGTTTTAATTGATCGACCGCTTGAATATCCCAGCAAACAACCGTATCGGGAACTTCACTCTTTATATATTTGCCTAAATTATGAGCTGATATCAATTCACCGCCCGGACGCTTGCCTGTACAATAGACACGCTTTAAAAGATGATATTCGATGAAATGAGCGGTCTGCGGTCTGTCAACGGATAGCGTTTGTTCGAACAACTCATCGGGCAGCAAATTCAGGTGATTTGCAATCTGTCGCAGAGACCAAATCGATATATCTTCACCGACAAGATGTAAAATTTTCCATTTCGCCATTTTAACAGTATAATAACCTATCAGACTACATTCGTATTAACCCGAAACCGAGATAAATTTTAACAATATGGCAGACAATAGACAAACAAATCAACAAAATCTCACTCCTTGGAAATTCGCAGGATTGATGCTGACGTATTGGTGCAATGCGGAATGTGATTTTTGTTACGAATGTTGCTCACCGGAAAAAACATTCTGGGCGGAAGTACAGCAAGTTGTAAATTGGTGGCAACAGCTCGAAACACTTGCCAATCGCAATAATCGACATATCAAAATTCATCTTACGGGTGGCGAACCGTTCGGACGATGGCAGCTGATTATCGACATTTTGAAGCGTGCAAAACAGAATGCGCTTCCGCCGGTGCAAAAGATCGAGACAAACGCATTTTGGGCGACAGATGAAAAGATTGTAAGAGAACGTCTTGAAACATTAAAATCTCTCAATGTAAATCTAATCGTTACCGACGCAGACGCATTCCATCAGGAATATGTTCCGATAGAAAACGTTAGACTGCTTGTAAGGTGTGCGAAAGAAATTCTGGGCGATGAGGGAATACGCGTCCGCTGGTGGGATTTTTACAACGATTATGACGAATTGACTGCGCAACATAATATAGAAGAACTTAAAATTCAAGCATTGCTTTCGGGCAGAGAACGCCTCAACGGCCGAGCTGCAATCGTCGCTGCTAAAATGATTCGAGGCAAAGAGCCTCAAACTTTTGCGAATCAATCATGCGAAAAAGCTATCTTAAAAAGCAAGCATATTCACATCGACCCGTTTGGCTATATTTTTCCGGGTATCTGCTGCGGAATAATTTTGGGTAACGCGATAAGCGAAAACATCGCTGAGACATACGATTGGATAGATAGAAATGGTGTTACGGGACCTATCTTATCAAATCTGGTGCGATTCGGGCCTGTTGGCTTGATGAACTTTGCAAAGCAGTACGGATTTGTCCCACTCGAATCGGGCTACATAAGCAAATGTCAGCTATGCTATCACGTCCGACATTTCCTTTATAATAAGGGCTTGTGCCGAAAGTGGCTTGGCCCGGTGGAGTGCTATCCGAAAAATAAATTTTCTATAAGTTATTGATAGTAAATTATTATTTATACACCATTTACTCACTACCTAATTCTTCGTAAATTCGCGATCTAATCTCCACATATTTAGCTGAATTAGTATCATAATGATGCTGATCGGGAATTAACTTCTTGACTATTCGACGCACGTTTCGCTTTTCTGCCTGCTCCGCCATATTCAAAACAATCGCATCTTCAACTCCGTCGCGTAAATTTTCCGACCGTATCGAAGGAATTACACTCACATTTTTCCCGATAACGCATAAAACAACGCACCGTCGCCATTGCCTGGCGTCTTTTCGAAAACAATCTTATCTACAAGCTTTGTTTTTCTGTAATTTATCGTTAATCCCCAATACAAAAAATTCTCCGCACGATAGCAAAATCCGACCCAGCCGAAAACCCTGCTATCGAGCGCAGGCTTACCCACCGTTAGCGACGGGTCTTGCAACGAACCACACGTATAAATCCAATATCGCTTTCCTTCTTTTTTGCATTTCCCAACTGCGCTGTCCGAACAA
>WFQY01000344.1 GCA_015486815.1 Phycisphaerae bacterium
GTTCTTTGATAAACCCGAAGGCAGGGTTAAACCGCTGATTGTGCGCAACCATAAGGATTTTGTCTTCTCTCTGAGCAGTCCCGATCATCTTCTCTGCGTCGGAAACATCATTGCTTATTGGCTTTTCCACCAATACATGTTTGCCCGCCTGCAGGGCGGATATCGTCTGAGATGCGTGTAGCGGAATGGGGGTGTTGATGCTGACAGCTTCTATGTCAGGTATCGCCAATAATTCTTCAAGGGAATCACAAGCTCTGCAATTTTCCTCCGCGGAGGCTTCCCGAAGTGTCTCAGTATCGACATCATATAAAGCGGTTATCTCGAACAGACCAGATCGTCTCAATTGTGTTCTGCGGGTTTTTCCCATATGGGCCACACCGATTACACCAATTTTCATTTTTGCTTTGCTCATAGTTGAATTTACTTTCTAATATGGAAGTTTCCGTGATTCAATAATATTTATCCAGTCAAAATTGTCAGGTGCGGGCGGGATTTCAGAATTTACCCACGGAAGTTTACTAACGCCAAAATCGTTTACATCAAGCATTTCTTGCCTGGTATTTTGTCCGTCAACGGTTGTAAACCGAATTCCCATCGAAGCAGGGTCGTAGGTGCAGGACAAATTCACGCCCTCTCTGCGATAGAATATCCTTCTCTGATCCTGATAATAACGGTCTGTAAGTTTTGCGTCGATAATTGACTGGTCCAAAGGTCCGTCAGAAACTTCGAGCACAAAACCATTAGCAATTTGTGACAGTTCCAGTTCTGTAAATTTTCTCGCTGGCCCTTTGTAATTGAATATATCTATGCAAATCCAATCTCCGTCGCAACGCGTTTCAATCGTTGCAGCCCCTTCAAGATTATCAATCTGGCTGGTAACCATTGTGTTAATCAGTATCTGTAATCCAGCATCGTTTATAAAGATTTTATTTTTTTCGATTTCGATTTTTTCAGGTTCATTGTGCTTGCATAGCATAAGCAGTGAAAGTTTCAAACTCGATATTTCTCCCTTTTCCGCATAGGGTAACGGATTATAGCAAACCATAGCTGTACCCTGTTTTTGAAAGGCAAAACCGTGTCCCTGGTTGCGGAGTAAATCGTCAGGAACATGACCTTTTTCTCCAGCTTCATCGAGATCGATATAGACGGACTGCTCATTGACGATATAACGGGTATAAATTGTGCGTATATCTTCGAGTCCCTTAGGCTCATTGTTCAACGCATATCTGAGATGGAAAAATTCGCTCTGAGCATTGTTGCCAAAATATCCCTCCGCTGTTCCCATAGCCCATCGGTTTGTAAGATAACTCATCGTCGGATAATGTCGCGGCGGATGCACGAAATTGCCTTCGCGGATGAATTTATATGTACCGTCTTTCGGATTGATTTCGGTTCTGCCGGGATGCGACTCGCCACTCTCCACCGTTCCGGCAACAATTCTCGGGTATTGCGTGTGCCTGATGTAATCTATCAGCTCAGGATGTGGATGATAATTGACCGATGCCACCCAAATCGAATTTACCTGATTTGAGGGCAGATTGCGTTTGTGATGTAAAATCGCCTTTTCAACCTCATCGGAAAACAGGTATCGCTGCGGATTGATGAAGACTTCATCTCCAAGTATCAGCCACATAAGCGTATTTACCATCGCAATATTACCAACGGAATCAACCGTGTAGGCCCTGCTGTATGGGCCGACCAAACCAGCGGTTTCCTTATGCCAATGAAAAGCAATTTCGGCAAATATTCTCTGCTCGCACGCCCGTGCCAATTCCACAGCTTCGGGATTTTTGACATGATTGATTATTTCCGCTATTGCAAGCAAGCTGACAGCACTGTAAGTGGGCGAATTGAACTCGCTGAGAAAACCACGACGCATCAATAGCGAACGAAGCTGACACACATTTGCCAACCCCTCATCAATATATTTTTTGTCTCCCAAAAGTTCCCCGCCAGCAAGCAAAACAAAGGCCTTCATACAAGGCATATTGTCATTGTAGCCGTGAAATTGAAAATCCGAAGTGCAGGAATGTTGAATGTTTTCCGCAACATAATCCGTAAGGCATTTACGGGCCAGCTCGGAGAGTTTATCACTATGCTTACAC
>WFQY01000345.1 GCA_015486815.1 Phycisphaerae bacterium
ATGTATGCCCTTCGTTGGCAGATCGATTGCCAGAGTCAATTCGTAAGATTATCGAAGGCTAAAGATGAAAGGTAATTATCGCGTACAACTCGATATTTATAACGGGCCACTCGATTTGCTATTGTATTTGATACGCAAGGAAGAAGTGGATATTTACGATATTCCCATCGCACGGATAACCGATCAGTATTTGGAATACGTAAATCTGCTTAAACAGATGGATCCTAACCTCGCCAGCGAATTTCTCGTATTAGCAGCTACTCTGATGGAGATAAAGAGCAGAATGCTTCTGCCAAGCGCAACCGAGGAAGAAAGCGACGAAGAACCCATCGACCCGCGTAGTGAGCTTGTTCGTCAGCTTCTTGAATATAAGCGTTTCAAAGATGCAGCCGGCTGGCTTGCGGAGGCTGCTGACAGTCAATCGGAAAAATTTCCGCGCGTACCGGTATTGCCTCGACTCCAAACCGACGAAATCGACCTTGAAGATCTGCAAATATGGGATCTGGTCGAAGCCTTTTCCAAACTAATGGAAGCGACTCTCGGCGGCACCGTACTTCACGAAATCGAGCACGATGATACACCTATCGCACTGCATCAAGAAGATATAATCGATCAGCTAAAACGCAACGGGCCCCAGCCATTTTCGCGAATCTTCGAAGGTAGAACAAAAAGGGTAGAGATGATAGGGCTGTTTATGGCTCTGCTGGAACTTATTCGCCAGGGTATCGTCAGAGTCGAGCAGGATAAACCGTTTAGCGAAATTTACCTGTTCCTAAAAGTTGATATTCCCGACAACGAAGAAGAACAAAAACAAGAACAAGAAGAACAAGATACACAGAAAGACAGCAGACAAATCGATGACGACGAATCTCAACAATAAAAAATTGAATTTTGTACAAAACCAATTTTACGCATTTTGTGATAATCTTCCGCTTGAAGTTAGCCTTGATGGCAAAACATATAGACATATCCACACGTTCAAATGCGATTTTTTCGCTGGTACCGGATTATATGAACTAACCGACGAGTCAGCGAAAGATGAAACGATATTCAAGCGGATAGTGGTAAAGATATATCGGTATAGAAGTTTTTTTCTAATACCGATGCGTTGGTTTGGAAAGTTAAGCGTAAGACACGAAAGCAGATTATATAAGATACTCGACGATATCGAAGGTGTACCCAAATTTGTCGGATTTATCGGGCAGACGGGTTTTGCCCACGAATTTATCGAAGGCGATAAGCTGGCAAATACGGACAAGGTTAATGATGAATTTTTCGATAGGCTTGAGCATTTGTTGCAGCAGATTCACAATAGAGACGTAGCTTATGTCGATTTGAATAAGCCCGAAAATATTCTGCTCGGTAACGACGGTAAGCCTTATCTTGTCGATTTTCAGATAAGCTATACACCGCGTTTGCAACTGCCCCTGATTAGCTCGATAAGCAGAGCAATCTTGCGCCAGTTACAGATAGAAGATGAATATCACTTCGCCAAACACAAACGTAAACTTCGACCCGATCTGCTTACACCCGAAGATTATGCTCTTACCTACAAACGTTCGATTCCCATTAGGATTCATCGAATATTAACACGTCCGTATTTTGCGATCAGACACCTTATAATGGATCTGCTCGATCTTACACCTGCGGAGTAATCGAGATGGCAAGTAAGAATTTGATATTAGCTTCAAGCTCACCACGCAGAGCACAGATACTCACTGATGCTGGCTATGATTTTGATGTTGTCGTTCCGAGACTCGACGAGCCCGATCATAAGGAACCTCACATCAGTAATATCAAGCCGTCAGATTTTGCACAAGCCATCGCTTATTTCAAAGCCAGCCAAATAGCCCGTCAATATCCGCAAGCTATTGTTATCGGAGCTGACACCATTGTCGTATGCAAAGACAGAATTATCGGCAAAGCTGACGATGCTGGACATGCACGCGAGATACTTACGTTACTTTCGCACAATCGGCATTGCGTAATAACAGGTATAGCGATTGTTAAGTTTGCGGAAAACAGACGTATGTTGGATTATGATTGCACGTGGCTGACGATGAAACCGATGTCTTCCGAGCAGATAGATGAGTATATTGCGAGTGGTCAATGGCAGGGCAAAGCTGGCGCTTATGCGCTTCAGCAGGGTGGCGATAAATTTGTCGCACATATCGAAGGCAGCTATTCGAATGTAATAGGCTTACCAATCGAGCTTACATCAAAAATACTCGAACAATTTGGAATCCGCCCGCTAAAGTCGTCATAGTTTTAGCCCTAACTGCTCATATACCTTTTCCCAGCGGGTTTTCATTTCCGGAGAATCGATCAGCGAAACAAAGCCGAGCTTGATATAAACTTTTATCGCTGGCAAGCGAAAATCATCTGTGCGTAAAGATATATATTTATATCCCATTCCCAAAAGTTTTCTGACAACAGCGGCACAAACTATATACCCCAAACCTTTGCCTCTATGAGCGGGATCAGCACCGACCCAATCAAGCGTACCGCTGAAAGGAATCGTACCCGTACCGTTATGCGATGCGCTTGCGGTTGCTACAATCTCACCCGTTGCATCGTGTACCACAAAAAACATTCCGTCGGGCAGTGTACGATTCATAAGCGATGTTAGCTGAACTTCGCCCCAGCTATCAAACCCTGCCTTTCGCATCAGCTGAATCATCGCTTGTTCATCGCCTGGCTTATATGTGCGCAAACTATAGCCTTCGGGCAGTGTATAATCGGGAGGACTGGCTAATTTTTCCTTCGGCCAAATCATACTAAGTTGAGGCGGTTTGGGCTTTGCATATTCTATTACGCTTTGTGCATTATTGTAAAATATATCTTCAATATCGTCTTTGGACAAATTCGCTGACAGGGCAGCTTGCTTGAACGCTAACAATTCTTCATACAAGAAAAAGGTAAGCTCATCTGCCTGCTCAGCAGAGACTTCTCTCATATGCGGATCGTTGGAAACATCGCCGTATAAGCCCGGCGGAACGAGATTGACGTATTTTCCATTTTCGCAAATTCGCTTCATTCGCATACGTGCGATAGGAAGATCCGAGCCAAACAAAATTCGCTTAGGCCCGATAGCTTTTATAAGCATCTCGAATGTCTCTTTGCAGGTATTAGCTGATATATCGAACATTATGTTTCGTGTTGCTTTGAGGATATCAAAGGCATTACCGATGTCCTCGGGACAATATGCCCTGCCGACGTGTGCTATAATGGTTTTAATGTTCGGATAACGCCTGTCAAGCTCGACCATTTCTGCGAGATTGACAGAATCTTTCAATCTGCCTGCTCGCGGAATATGCAACATCACGATCTTTCCTTTTGCGTTAAGCAATTCCAATTG
>WFQY01000346.1 GCA_015486815.1 Phycisphaerae bacterium
ACTCCAAACAAGAATCTTCAAGATAAATTTCGATTATAACGAATTATAAACAATATACCGACAAAAATCACTATAGTATAAATAGTATAATTTGATAGGATATTAGAAGGACGTATGTCATAAACGCAGGTAGATCTGTATCTGCAAAGTCTTGTGTGTGGAAAAACGCGTATAATATCACACACACCATTGGTTTACAGTAAGCAAGAATATTTTCTTGCAAAATGGACTTGTTGTGTGTAAAGTTATAATAAACCGGAGAGGTGGCTGAGTGGCTGAAAGCGACGGTTTGCTAAACCGTTGAGCGGTTAAAAAACTGCTCCGCGGGTTCGAATCCCGCCCTCTCCGTTATTCTTTGTCTCGAGAGTCATTTACTTCATACAATCCCGACATTAAGGCAAAACCTCCCGGTAATGACCATAAAAGCTGAATTAATCTCGCACCCATCGCGAGCATAGCTGCCTGCGTCGGTGATGCAAAACCACTACCTGCAAAAAATATCACATACGCGCCCTCCATCAAACCAAGACCCCAGAAAATGCTTATCGGTATCGACCCGATGAGGAAGGCAAGCGGCACATATAACAAAAAATACCATACCGACGCACTGATACCCAACGCTTGTCCCAAAAAATAAGTCGAAACGGAAGAACCGAGCTGAAGCACCGCTGAGAATATACCCGCTTTCGCCAAAGCTATCGGTTGACCACGAAACATCAATAGCGCATTATCGATTTTAGTAATTAACGAGCTGAAAGGTAACTTATCCTTCCATCGTTCGAATCTTATAATCCGTCTCAAACGAGCTGAAAATAACACAAGAACAGATGCGCTTAGTAAGATTACAAGCCCCCCTATCGGCCTAAGCAATTTGGCGATGTTAGGGTCGTTCCAAAAAATTAACACAAGCAAAGCGGAAAATAATATCAAATAAGCTAATCCCAAAAATCTATCTACGAACACGCTGACAAATGCCTCCGCTCGTTTGCCCCTGTCTTTGCTTACCCAATATGCCTTGAATAAATCACCGCCCGTCGTGCTAATCAGAAAGAAATTCATAAGTCGGCCTGCGAAGGTCAATTTTAGTGCCTGCATAAAATTTATCGTTATTCCTATTACCACAAGCAATGTACGCCAACGAAATGCCAAAAAAATCGGCACCAGCCCGAAAATCGCTACCGCAATAATTGTGGGCGTAATTACTATATTGCGAATCAGAGTCTTTGCCCCAGGCCGATATGCAAGCTCTTGCTTAATACCATCAGCCGTTTTAATGATAAAAACGCTTTTGTTAGCTGACGGAGCGGAAACGACTTCAAAAACAACTTCGTTACCAGCGGAATCAGCTGCTATTATCCTGTGGTTGTTATATGACTTGATTATATATTGATGAGAATTACCCGCCAGTAAATCATCATACTGAATCGAACGAACAATAAAAATCAACGCTGAGATCGCAAAACATATCCGCAGAATTTTCCATATACCTGCAAATCTTGTTGTTGCCCCTTTAGCCTGATTGTCTTTCGGGGAATTATCCGACAATATTGCACTCTCCAGCCGTTATTCACTCCGCCAATCTATCATCTCACCGGGAAAGACCGGACCAACCTTACAACAAAGCATATATTTCGTATTACCGCCATTATCGCCCGATTTTAGTTTTACAACGCATGATTGACACGCGCCGATACCACAAGCCATACGTTCTTCGAGTGATACATAGCAAGGCTTACCGTTCTTTTCCGCCAATTCCGCCACCTTACGCATCATAATCTTCGGACCACAGGTATAAAATACCACATTTTCATCCGCACACCGATTCAAAACAGATTCAGCTAATTCCGTAACAAATCCTTTATGTCCTTGCGAACCGTCATCCGTAGCAAGCATAAGCGTTATTTTCGAATCTTTCAGATGCAAAAATTCCTCAGGCACATCACCATCCGCATCCACAGGCAAAGGCAACTCATCAGCGGTGCCCGCACCAACCAACAGATATATCCGCTTGCAATTTTTTTCCGTAAGTAAATTTTTTGACAACATCAAAAGCGGAGGCAGCCCGACCCCGCCAGCTACGAGTATCGCAACACTACAATCGGACATTACGCTAAATGTATTACCACCCAACGGACCGACAATATTTATTTTGCAATCAGGCGCGATTTTCGACATCTCTTCCGTCCATACACCCACAACCTTATAAATTATACTGATTATAGTTTTGTCTTTATGATAGGCAACATCAGCTACGCTTATTGGCCGGCTTATCAACGGCTTATTGCGAGTCAACTCGGAATTTTCCGATAAGTTACGTACTTCCAATGAGTTATTTTCTAATACAGTAGGCGTTATTGGTTTTGGAATAGGGTTAATTTCGAGGAAATGTCCCGGCTGAATTTCGACATATCCGTCTATCTCGAATCGCATCAAATAGTTATAGCCATACCCCCTTTTCCTTAAAGGGGCGTTATAAATAACGTTAGCTATGAAAGTATTTTTAGAGGAATGGTGCATCTGTAACCTCTTTATTATCAGGCAGTTAATCGAACTATATAAAAAACTTCCGAATCAGCTCAATGCCGATTCGGAAGTGCGCCACGGCTGAAGAAAACAGCCAATTTCATATATTCAAATTTATGTCTCAAATCCAAACTTGATATTACAGTATATATATAATCGACACGTTTGTCAATCGTATGTAAAGAAAAAATCCCGTTTACCACCCTTTTTTAATATTCCCGTTTCTACTCGGCAATTTCCAATTTTCGAAGCAATTAACTGCAACATAAATATTCTGACC
>WFQY01000347.1 GCA_015486815.1 Phycisphaerae bacterium
CATCATAACTGCTTTTTCTACTTTGGCACCGCTATCAGCTAAGCCTGCTTCGGTCAAAAGCATCGCCATCGCACAAATCGCTGCTAACGGATTGATAACATTTTGCCCCGTATATTTCGGCGCCGAACCACCTATTGGCTCAAACATCGAGACACCTTCAGGATTGATATTTCCGCCAGCGGCTATTCCCATTCCGCCTTGAATCATCGCACCCAAATCGGTAATTATATCGCCGAACATATTAGGCGTTACGATAGTATCATAGTATTCGGGATTCTTGACAAACCACATACAGCAGGCATCGACGTGATTATAATCGCGAGTAATTTCCGGATATTCCTTCTCGCCTATCTCGTTAAATGCACGCCACCACAAATCGTGCGCATAAGTAAGGACATTAGTCTTGGCAACCAACGTCAGCTGCTTTTTGTCATTACGCTTTTTACACAACTCAAATGCATATCGAAGACATCTGTCAACACCGAAACGCGTTGCAATCATTTCTTGTGTCGCCACTTCGTTAGGTGTGTTTTTACGCAGAAATCCGCCACTGCCTACATACAAGTCTTCCGTATTTTCACGAACAACGATGAAGTCTATATCTTCGGGCTTCTTATCCTTAAGCGGACAATCAACCCCGGGATACAGCTTGATAGGTCTGAGATTGATATACTGGTCGAGTTCGAATCGAAGACGCAGCAGCAATCCTTTTTCCAGAATCCCCGGAGCTACGTCGGGATGTCCTACCGCCCCGAGATATATCGAATCGAATTTGCGAAGTTCTTCCAAAACCGAGTCGGGCAGTATCTCGCCGGTCTTCAGATACCTATCGCCAC
Organism: Phycisphaerae bacterium; assembly: GCA_015486815.1. GTDB lineage: Bacteria > Planctomycetota > Phycisphaerae > JAAYCJ01 > JAAYCJ01 > S014-18. Next base: position 837 of record WFQY01000347.1, read on the forward strand.
CGAGGTCGTATGTCTGAGTTTCATAGGTAAATCCATCGGCTTTAGAGACAGCATCGAGCACTTTCAAACCTTCAGCTACAACTTCCGGACCCGTACCATCGCCGGGGAGAACCGCAATCTTTAAGTGTTTTTTGTCTTGTTGTGTCATTTTAAATTTCCTCATCTAAATGTTTCATTTTACCACAGGAGCGCTACTCGTCTGAGGTTTCGCCTGTTTAAGGGCAGCCACCTGATTTTCGAGGGCTTTTATCAACTCCTCTGCCTTTTTCAACGCACGTTTCATACTATCTATCTCAGCTTTATATGCTTTGACCAATGACGCATATTTTTCCTTCTCCGCCTTTTGCTTAGCCAGCTCCGTACGACATAATTCAATTTGCTTTCTTAATTGAATCACATCGTTTTCCATCTGAGCATTTTTCTGCTGAAGCTTAACTATATTCGCTTTGCAATCGCTGATAGCTTTTTCCTGCTGAACAGTTTTTTCTTGTATCTGAGTCTTTTCCTGATGGCACTGCTCAAGCGAAATCCTCAGCTGAGCGTTTTGCTTTTTGAGCTTTTTCGCCTCTTGCAACGAACATCCACCTGCCAGCACACCAATCGCAATCAAAACCATTACCACTTTAATATTTCTGCACATAACTTATCCTCCTCACAGAAACCATATATTAAACCCTAATGTCGGCTAAACGTCAAGGATTACTTCTGCTTTGTTCGGAATTTCGAAGGTTACGGAATTTAGGTGCGAGAATATTTTCTTGCGCTCTGGAAATATTTTGCGTATAAGCTATAATCGATATATCTAATTTGAGGATTTAAGATACGATGGCTGGCAAGAAAGATAAAGAACCGAATATCGATAAATTGACATTCGAGCAAGCGGTCGAAAAGTTAGAGGATATTGTCGAGAAAATAGAGACAGGCCAAACAGGCCTCGAAGAAGCGATTAGCGAGTATGAGCTCGGATGCAAACTTATTCAGCGATGCAAGACAATATTAAGTGAAGCTGAGCGAAAAATAGAGATGTTAAATAAAGAATTATCGGGTCAGCTTACCCCTCAAAACCCACCCGATGATTTTACGAAAGATATAGACAACTCGAATCAATAAATATTATCAAAAAGTTTTAGCATTTTGGTTTGTTTTGCATATATTATATGGCTTTGGTACGGGTTTTGACGTTTTTTAATTTTAAGGAATAAAGGAATAATAGAATGTCTGCTGAAAGTGTAATACGAAATTTTGAAGCTCCTACATCCGAATATCGCGGCAAGCCCTTCTGGGCGTGGAATGATAAGCTCGAAACCGATGAGCTTCGTCGGCAGTTGAGAATATTCAAACGGATGGGGTTAGGCGGAGGATTTATGCATTCACGCGTCGGATTGAAAACGCCTTATCTTTCCGACGAGTGGTTTGATTGTATAAAAGCGTGTGTAGATGAAGCGAAGAAGAACGGATTGGAAGCGTGGCTTTACGACGAAGACCGTTGGCCCTCCGGAGCAGCTGGCGGACTCGTAACAAAAGACCCGAAATACAGACTTCGATTTCTCACCGTTGAAAGATGCGAGACGCCCGAAGCATTTCAATGGCCCGAAGACGATGAAGTCGCGTATGTCTTCGGTGCGATATTCGAAGAAGACGGAACGATAAGCTGGTATCAGCGGCTCGATCAACGTGAAGATATTTTGATTCTCCCTCAAAAAGCGGAAATATTGAAATTCACAGTTACTCTGCAATCGTCTTCGTCGTGGTATAACAATCAGACATATCTCGATACGCTAAGCGAGCAGGCGGTTCAAAAATTTATCGAAGTAACTTTCGAAGCATACAAAAAAAATGTCGGTGATGAATTCGGAAAAACCATACCGGGCATCTTTACCGATGAGCCAAATAACGGGCATTTCTTCCTCGTCGATGGTGAGAGACTCGCAGAGCCTAATCTGCCTTGGACTGATAGCTTACCCGAGAAATTTCAGCAGATGTTTGGCTATGATATAACACGAAAACTACCCGAGACATTTTTCGACCTTACGGATAATAAATTTTCGCAGCCGAGATATCATTATCATATTTGCAGAACACGTTTGTTTGTCGAGTCTTTCTCAAAGCAGATAGGCCGATGGTGTAGCGAAAATAATCTTCTGTTTACCGGACACGTATTGATGGAGCAGGGCATTTACGCCCAAGCGACCGCTGTCGGCTCTGCAATGCAATTTTATGCGTATATGCAAGCTCCGGGAATCGACATACTGACTCAATACAGACTTGAATATATCACAGCTAAGCAGTGCTCGTCGGTAGCAAGGCAGATGGGACGCAAATGGATGCTTTCGGAGCTTTATGGCTGCACCGGCTGGGAAACTACATTCGAGACGTATAAACACAGTGGCGATTGGCAAGCAGTCTTGGGAGTCAATCTGCGATGCCAACATCTGTCTTGGTATTCGATGGCAGGCGAAGCTAAGCGAGATTATCCCGCTTCCATACATATACATTCGCCTTGGTGGCAGCAATTCAAGTTCGTAGAAGATTATTTCGCAAGAGTGAATACTTTGACAACCGAAGGGCAAGCTGTTTGCGAGCTTGCGGTTATTCATCCGATAGAGACATACTATCTAATGCTAAAACAATTCGAGACCACCAGAGACGCTCAACCAGTATTTGATCTTGACAAAAAACATTATCAGCTGGTATGTTGGCTTTTGGGCGGACATATCGATTTCGATTTCGCAGACGAACATCTGCTTGTCGAGCTAAAAGCGGACGTCGGCAGCGACGATAAAGGTGCATATCTGCAAATCGGACAGATGAAATATCGTGCGATTCTTGTTCCGCAGACGCTTACGATACGCAAAACGACGCTCGATTTACTCCGAAAATTCGAAGAAGCTGGCGGAAAAGTCGTCTTCGTTGAAAACGCCCCTGAATGTCTCGATGCTATCGAATCGGACGAAGCGAAAAATTTCGCACAGGGCAAGCTCGTCGATTTTGATTTTAATGCGATTATCAATTCGGTTGAAGACAAAGCACGAGCGGTAAATATTCGCAATGCCAGTGGCGAAGAAGTTCGCGATATTTTCTATCAGTTCAGAAAAATAGGCGACGACTGGATGATATTCTTCGTCAATATCAACCGCGAAATTAGCTACGAAAATCTTTCCGTCAAACTTCAGCTCGAATTGCCAAAGGGAGGACAAATCCAATACTGGAATGCCGTCGATGGCAAACGATATAAACTCACTGGCGAATTGACGTATAAGACAGCTACGTTTAACGTTGATATTCCCGCCAGCGGTTCTGCGATCGTTTTCATCTCATCCGAGCCCGAACAGGATTTACCACCATTGAAGAAAATAACAGCGACGAATAAGCTCGAAATAAATCCTGCCAGCTGGGATATTTTGCTTGACGATTACAATCCGATTGTTTTGGATAGAGCTGACATAGAAGCGACCGCTGATGGTAAAAAGAAACTAACAAAAACTAAAACGGAGATATTGCAAATAGACCGAATTTTGCGCGAATATCTCGATATTCCGCTTCGTGGTGGTGCGATGGCTCAGCCGTGGGTCGAAGCTGACAAACCACTCGGGCCGACTGCGAATATCAAATTGACATATCGATTCAACGCAAAATATCTGCCTACGGATATATGCCTGCTTGCGATAGAGCAGTCCGAGCGGTGGACAATAAAACTAAACGATAATATCATTCCCTCAGAAGGCACAACCGGCTGGTGGGTTGACAAAGCGATAAAGACGCTGCCGATTCAGCCGGAATTTTTCGTCAAAGGCAAAAATATAATTACTATCGAAGGACAATTCGATAGGCTGGCTGACCTTGAGATTATGTATATACTCGGTGATTTCGGTGTTACGACAAATGGTAAACTATCTACTATTACCAAGCCCATCTCGAAACTCAAATTGGGCAACTGGGTCGAACAGGGATTAGCCTTCTATAGCGGCAATGTCATATATCGAACTACCGTCGCCATCGATAAAAAAGCACAAGTGTACGTCATCGAATTTCCGGAATTTTCCGCAACTGCAATCGAAGTCTTCGTTAATGGTAAATCGGCAGGGCTAACAGCTTGGCCTGACTATAGAGTAGATATCACCGAACATCTGATTGACGGCAAAAACACAATCGACATAAAATTGTTAGGCTCTCGCAGAAACGCATTCGGACCTCTGCATATCGACGTTGAAAAACCAAAGTATGTCGGCCCTTATAGTTTCGTTGACCCCCCTACCGCCCAGAAGGAAGAATACGAATTGATAGGTTACGGATTATACAAACCGCCTATTATTGTCAAAGGGAGCTGGTGATATGTTTGTGGTTATCGTTAATGTTAATGTAAAATCGGATCGTATCGAGGCTTTCAAAACCGCTACGATAGAAAACGCATCGAACAGTATCAACGAGCCGGGAATTGCAAGATTCGACGTCCTTCAGCAACAAGATGACCCTACAAAATTTGTACTTATCGAAGTTTATAGGACGCCTGACGACCCGGCAAAGCACAAAGAAACCGCGCACTACAAAAAGTGGCGTGATACCGTAGCAGATATGATGGTGGAATCGCGCACAAGCATCAAATATAATAGCGTTTTCCCCGACGACACCAACTGGTAATACCAAGCGTCGCTTAGAAAAAATCAATCCGCTGCTGTTGACATTTGCCAATAATGACGATAAAGTTATTATGCAATTCGGGATTTTCCTCTCGTAATATATGAAGAATGAAACAAAGCGGAAATTCACATAAGTGTGAACAAACAGGATAAGGGATATTAACCGTGGCCAATGTCAGAATTATACAAGGTCCCGACAAAGGTAAAGAAATAGACATTTCCGAGAGGGAATGTTTTATCGGAAGAGATACTGATATTGGCAAGCTCAGAGACGGTGCCGTTTCACGCAAACACGCACGCATATACAGGAAAGGCGATTCTTTCTTCATCGAAGACCTAAATAGTGTAAACGGTACGTTCGTAAATGGTGTGCGAATCGCAAGACCTCTGAAACTAAAGCAGGGCGACCAGATAAGAATCGGAAAAAGCATTATGGTCTTTTCCGAAGAGGAGCCTATCGAAATTCCGCTTGACGAAACGGAATTCGGACAGCTAATAGACCTCGACACCGAAGGCAGTATGGTCGATTCCGCTATAATGTCCGCAATTCCTTCCGATAAAGAAGTCCTCATAGCGCCGAAAGAGCCGCACCAAGCTAATAAGCACCTACGCGTCTTGTACGAGCTCGTTTCTGCTACGAATTCGATATTTAATATCGAACAGCTAATGCAAAAGGTAATGGATTTGATCTTTCGTGAGCTACGTGTCGATCGTGGCTTTATTTTGCTAATGAACGAAAAAACAAAAAAACTCGAACCGGTAGTCGTCAAATATCGAAAATCCAATCAGGAGCAGATAATCTCTACATCCAATACTATTATCGAGCACGTAATGACAAAAAGAGAAGGTGTGCTTTGCACCAATGCGATGACCGATCAGCGATTCAGCAAAGGAGAAAGTATTCAGGGATTCAAAATCAGTTCGGTTATCTGCGTACCTATCATCGCACACGATAAAATACTCGGAATAATTCATATCGATTGCTCATCCGCAAACTTTACTTACAACGAGCCCCAGCTTTATCTGCTGACCGCTATCGGATATCAGGCTGGTCTTGCTGTCCAGAACGTTCAGCTATATCACGACAGTGTCAAAGCGGAGCGATTGGCAGCTGCCGGCCAAACCGTAGCATCGCTCTCTCACTATATAAAAAATATTCTGCAAGGTCTGCAAGGCGGAGCGGATACCGTCGAGCTGGGTCTGCGCTCGGAAAATCTGAAAATATCGGAAACAGGCTGGCGAATCGTAAACAGAAATCTCGATAAGATTCAAAATCTTATGCTAAATATGCTTGCGCTCGGCAAAGAACGCGAGCCCCTGCTCGAGATGACTCAACTTAATGCTATCGTTTCGGATGTAATCGACCTTACGCAAAAGCAAGCTGACGATAAGGGGGTTATGCTTCTGACCGACCTCGATGAAAATCTGCCCGCTATTCCCGTCGATGCCAATGGTATTCATCGTGTCTTACTAAACATCGTCAACAATGCGATAGACGCTGTTCCGGAAAATACCGGTGCGGTTACAATCAGTAGCAGCTTCGATGAAAAAAATCAGCAAGCGGTAATAACCGTTGGAGATAACGGTGAGGGTATTGCTCCCAATGAGATAGAAAATATTTTCGATATGTTTCATTCGACCAAAGGCCACGGCGGTACCGGTCTGGGGCTTGCGGTTTCCAAAAAAATCATCGAAGAGCACAGCGGCACTATAACGGTAAGCTCGCACCACAAGCAGGGCTCTATCTTTACTATCAAACTGCCGGCGAATCAGCCAAAGTATAATGCCTCCGACCAAACATCGGGTATATCCGAAACCCACTAAGATTTTCTTTATCGGTCGTAGCATTTTAGCCGATAATATTTGTATATTAAGGTATGAACGTGAAAAATGCAAAAATTCCGTTAACATGTAGGGGCAGACCTATGTGTCTGCCCAAAAATTAGGGCGGACACACAGG
>WFQY01000348.1 GCA_015486815.1 Phycisphaerae bacterium
GAATACCACTTCGATGCTGAAAGTTTGTTCGCTGTATCCATAATTTTTAACAAGCTGCATATCACAACAGAGTCGGTATGCGCCGATAGCGACAATGCGAGCTCAAAATCATAAAATCCGCCTTAAAATTCGGTATAAGTTTCCACATTGTCCTGCTGTTTGTGGAAAACCGCGACGCTGACAAACACAATAAACCATTTACTGCTTGTTTGTGCCCAAAAATCCACTCAAAAGCAAACCTTGTGAGAAATGCGGGTTAGTTGTTCTATTGGCAGCCAAAGATTATCTACCGATGCACCGAGTTCAGCGATGAACTTTTCGTGAAATGCCCATACATCCATCATCTCCAAACTATGCGCATCGGAGCATGTAGATAATTTTAAGCCACACTCGAGTACCTGTCGATAAAACTTTTTCGCCTGCTCGTAAATATCTTCTTCGATAGTTTTCGGATTGATTTCGAAAGCTGTATTTTGTTTACGAGCTTGCTCGAATATCGGTAAGAGTTTTTTGTTGTCGATGATGGTGTCAAGCACAGCTGCCATATCAACTTGCACATCTTCAGGTCGGGGAAACCAAAATGGGTGCGAAATTATATTTACGCCCGGACAATTTACCGCACCAGCTATCATACTACAAATATATTCGATAATTGTTTCTTGCTCAAAATTTGCTGGTTTTTCGACTTCCTCTATCCAATGAATTGGCGATGCAAGAATTACATCGAACTTTTCCGTCCATTCCGGTTTGATACTCCATTTATTAGGCGAATAAACATTGACTTCACAGCCAACCCATATTTGCAAATCAGATGTGTCTATTTGTGGTATTTGTGTTCGCAATTTATCGTACTGTTCGATAGGTGTATCGAGATGGAGATGGTCGGTAATACACAAACCGTCAAGCTGTAGTTTCTTTGCTTGCTTGACGATATTTTCGGGAGTCATTTCCATCTTAGCACATGGCGAAAAATAACTATGCAGATGACAATCATATCTCGGAATGCTCATTGGGTATGTCCTTATTATGTAAGTTTACAGCTGATAAACCGATATCGAACAACGTTCCTACAATCTATCCACAAATCCGGTATCTACCTTGCCCGCTATGAAATCGGGATGATTGAATATTTCCTGATATAACGGAATAGTTGTCTTAATCGGACCTATGCGAAATTCATCGAGTGCACGACGCATTGTATTTATCGCCTGCTGCCTATCCGATTGATATACAATCAGCTTGCCGACAAGTGAATCGTAATAAGGCGAAATCGTATAGCCCGCATATACGTGAGTATCGAGCCGGATGTTAGGCCCACCAGCAGGAATGAAAAATTCAATCTTGCCGGGTGACGGAGTAAAGTTCTTTTCGGGGTCTTCCGCATTGATTCGGCATTCTATAGCAGCTCCTATGCGTTTGACATTGCGCTGTTTGATATCTAATTTTTCGCCAGCTGCTATTTTTATCTGCCACTTAAGTAGGTCAATTCCTGTTATCATCTCGGTAATTGGATGTTCGACCTGAATACGAGTGTTAGCTTCGATAAAGTAGAACTTTTTGCGTTTATCGACCAAAAACTCGAATGTGCCAGCGTTTGTATATTTTGCATATTTGGCAAGTTTGACAGCAGATTGGCAAATCTCCTCGCGTACTTTATCGTCAATTGCAGGCGACGGTGTTTCTTCTATGAGTTTCTGATGCCGACGCTGAATTGTACAATCGCGTTCCCACAGGTGGATAACATTACCGTAATTATCCGCTAATACCTGCACCTCAACGTGCCTTGGTTGCTCGATATATTTTTCGATATACAAACGAGCGTCCTTGAAAGCCACTTCCGCTTCGCTCTGTGCGGAGCGAAAACTCGACCGCAAATTGGCTTCGTTATGAGCGATTCTCATTCCTCTTCCGCCACCGCCGGCAGCTGCCTTGATTATCACCGGATAGCCTATCTTAGCTGCTATCTTTACCGCTTCATCTTCGTCAGCTACTCCGTCTTTACTACCGGGTACGGTCTGAATTTTCGCTTCCTTTGCGATTTTTCTCGCTTGTACCTTATCGCCAAGCGAACGCATCGATTCTACCGTCGGCCCGATGAATTCTATCTTACACGAGCGACAAATCTCCGCAAAATGTGCATTCTCAGCCAAAAAGCCATATCCCGGATGAATCGCTTCAACATTAGCAATCTCAGCTGCTGATATTATCCGCGGAATATTCAGGTAACTCTCAGCTGGCGAGGCAGGACCGATACATATCGCTTGATCAGCAAGCTCGAGATAACCCGCATTCTTATCCGCTTCGCTATATACCACTACGGTTTCTACGCCAAGCTCTTTGCAAGCTCTGATTATCCGCAGAGCGACTTCACCGCGATTTGCTATCAGGATTCTACTAAACATATTTCGAGTATCCTCTTTAATTCATAGGATCATATTCACTGAAAATATCAAATGGGATTAATCGGGTTTGACCTGAAACATCGGCTGACCGAATTCGACAGGTTCTGCGTTCTTTACGAGTATTTTTTCTATGGTGCCGGAAACCTCCGCTTTGATTTCATTCATAACTTTCATCGCTTCTACGATACAAACGACAGTTTCAGGTGTAACCTTATCGCCTACCTTTACATAAGGCTCAGCGTCCGGAGCAGGAGCAGCGTAAAATGTCCCTACCATAGGAGAATCGATTGTAATGTAGTTTACTGCTTCCGACTCTGCCGGTTTTTGGGTCTGATTTTCCGCCGGTTGAGCTGCAGCAGGGGGGGCTATCTGAGCTGCCGGCATATTGGTTACCTGAACAACATCGCCCGTTCCTCTTTTGAGTAGCAACTTTTCTTCACCTTCATTGATGCGAATCTCAGTCAGGTCATTATCTTTCATCAGTTTGATTAGTTCGCGAATGTGTTTTATATCCATATTATATTCCTGCTTTAAAATATAACTTCATTTATCTGTTTGGGCAGAGTCGAAAGAACCTTAAAACCCTGCTCCGTTACAAGCACATTATCTTCTATCCGAATACCACCCTTGCCGGGTATATAAATCCCCGGCTCAACGGTTATCACCATTCCCGCTTCCAGCTTTTGCTTTATCCGTTGCGAGAGGACAGGTCCTTCGTGAACTTCAAGCCCTATACCGTGCCCAACGCTATGGTTAAAATATTTTCCATAGCCCGCTGACTCGATAATATCTCTTGCCTGTTTGTCAACTTCGGCAACTTCAATACCCGCTCGGACAGCGGCAATAGCTGCCAGCTGAGCATCAAGGCATATACCGTACAACCTTTTGAAACGTTCAGGCATTTTACCCAACCAGATAGTTCGCGTCAAGTCGCTGCAATAACCTTTATACCTCGCACCGAAATCTATAACTATGGGCTGATTGGGTTTAAGTTTGGCATTCGACGTCTCTGCGTGCGGCTTGGCAGCATTTTTCCCACACGCAACGATTATATCGAATGCGGATTTTTCCGCTCCATTAGTTTTCATTTTATATTCGAGCAAGGCAGCTAATTTCCGTTCGCTCATCCCCGCTTTTATTTGTTTGATAGATTCGAGAAAACTTTTTTCCGCAATCACAATAGCTTTTTTTATCGCTTTCAGCTCCGATTGCGATTTGATCTGACGTGAGTCAGAAATGATATGATCGGAAATCCTTTTAATCTTTAATTCGGCACAGCTTTTTTTGATTTTACTCATCAAGGCTAACGAAATTTCTTCCGCTACGATAGCTAACGATTGAATTTTGTGTTTTTTGATTACTTTTGCAAATTCCTTTGTCATTGCACCGGTGCGGATTACAATTTTAGCAGTAGGGCACTGCTGATGTGCTTGCAACTCATATCGTCCGTCCGTGAGAATTATTGTGCGTTTCGGGCTTATTATCGCCCAACTATCATCTCCGGTAAAGCCAGTGAAGTAAAATATATTAGGCTGACAAGTTAACAATAAAGTCTGCGTTCGTATTTGCTTTTTCCGGAAAAGATTTTTTATTCGTATTTCCGTTTCTGTCATTATGTATGCTCCGAATCATAATGATGCATATTTTCGGGCAGACATATAGGTCTGCCCCTACATATCAAAAGGAATATAATATTTTGCTGAATAATCCTATTTTAAGATTTTTTCGCCAAGGCGTAAGGGTCGTTTTTTATCATCTCGATAGCTTTTTGATAAATATCGCGTGTCTTTGCGAGACTTACCGTTGCTTGGCCGATTTGCCTCTGTTTTGCGATTTTTGCCTGCTTTAATTTCTCGATTAGTCCCGACCAATCCGTACCGGCGCCTTCTTTTCTGAAATAACCC
>WFQY01000349.1 GCA_015486815.1 Phycisphaerae bacterium
GATGCTCGCTGGCTTACTCGACGGTGAAGAGGTAATAATGCTTTCGGGTTAATCGGTATTACCCTATTACCGCTTCCGTCTTTATCCCCGCTTGTTCCTCCTCCTATGAAAAATTTATTTCCCTTGACGAGTGAACATTTCTTCAATATATTGAATCTTCAAATTTTTGTAAGTGAGGTATGGTATTATGGCGGAAAATCGCAAATTAGGTATCGGTACGATAGCGATTCATTCGGGGCAAAAGCCCGGGCCCGAAGGCGAGCGTGTTGTTCCTATCGCACAGACGACGAGTTATGTTTTCAAAGATGCTTCACACGCAGCAAGACTTTTTGCTCTCGAGGAGTTCGGCCAGATTTACACGCGTATCGGCAATCCGACAACCGATGTGCTCGAAGCAAGGCTCGCCGCACTTGACGGTGGTGTCGGTGCATTAGCGTTCAGTTCGGGAATGGCTACTATTACCGCTGCGGTGCTAAATCTTACCTCTGCAGGCCAGCATATAGTATCAGCCGGCGCACTTTACGGCGGAACAGTTACGCTGTTTGCTCATACGTTAAAACGCCTCGGCATAGATGTCAGTTTTGTCGATGTAACCGAGCCCGAGCAGTTTCGCTCCGCGATAAAAGACAATACACGTTTGGTATATATCGAGAGTATAAGCAATCCGAAAAATGATGTGCCCGACTTCGAAGCGATTGTGGATATCGCACATTCAGCTGGCATTCCGGTGATATGCGACAATACCGTATTGACGCCTGTGATATTCCGTCCGTTTGATTACGGAATAGATATTGCAGTATATAGCTGCACCAAGTTTATAGGTGGACATGGCTCTGCGATCGGAGGTGCTATCGTCGATAGTGGCAATTTCGATTGGGGAACTGGTAAGTTTCCCGAGCTTACCGAACCCGACCCAAGCTATCACGGTGTTAAATATCTCGAACGGTTTGGCAAGCTTGCATATATCGTCAAAGCGCGCACGCAGATATTGCGGGATATGGGCGCCTGTATTTCGCCTTTCAATTCTTGGCTTTTGCTGCAAGGGCTTGAGACGCTTCACCTTCGCCTGCCTAAACATAGTAGTAATGCGCTCGAGTTAGCACGTTGGCTTGACAAGGATAAGCGTATTAGTTGGGTTAATTTTGTCGGGCTAAAAAATCACCCGTCGCACAGTAATGCCAAAAAGTATCTCAAAGGCGGATTCGGGTCGGTGTTTGGCTTCGGAATTGCGGGTGGCTATCAAGCGGGAATAAAATTCATCGAGTCGGTGGAATTGTGTTCGCACCTTGCCAACATAGGCGATAGCAAAACGCTCGTGATTCATCCCGCAAGTACGACGCATCAACAGCTGACGGAGCAGGAACGGTTAGCTGCCGGCGTGAGTGATGATTTTATCCGCATCTCGGTTGGTACGGAAGACATAGAAGATATTATTGCGGATATCGATCAGGCTTTGGACAAAGCGGTATCGTAGGAGATAATGAAAATGGAGGATAGTTCCGTAGGCATCGTAGAGACGCAATACGCTGATTTGTTTAGCGAAGAAAATCCTTTGACTCTCGATTGTGGCAGGCAGCTTAAGTCTGTTCGGGTAGCGTACGAGACCTATGGTCAGCTAACACAGGAAAAGGATAACGTAATTCTCATCTGTCATGCCCTTTCGGGCGATGCACACGTAGCTGGCTATCATAGTGCGGAAGATAAAAAGCCAGGCTGGTGGGACAATATGGTTGGCCCGGGCAAAGGGATAGATACGAACAAATATTTCGTTATCTGCTCGAATGTGCTGGGCGGCTGTAAGGGCACGACGGGACCTGCGTCAATAAATCCCGAAACCGGCCGACCTTGGGGACTTGACTTTCCAGTGGTTACCATCGCTGATATGGTAAAGGTGCAAAAGGCGTTGTTGGATTATCTCGGCATAGAAAAGCTGCTTGCTGTCGTTGGTGGTTCGATGGGTGGTATGCAGGTGCTCGAATGGGCGGTAAAATTTCCGGACATCATATCCACCGCACTACCGATAGCGACAACTGCTCGCCTATCCGCACAGGCAATAGCTTTCAATGCGGTCGGACGAAATGCGATTTTGGTTGATCCCGATTTCAACAACGGTCAATATTATGACAAAAAAGTGCCCGCTCACGGATTGGCTATCGCGAGAATGATAGGCCATATAACTTATCTTTCCGAGCAGTCGATGCACAAAAAATTCGGCAGGTCGCTGCGGAACAGCGATAATTATCGATACGATTTTCAAAGTGAGTTTTCCGTCGAGACATATCTCGACCACCAAGGCCAACGTTTTGTCGAACGGTTCGACCCGAATAGCTATCTATATATAAGCAAAGCGATGGACTATTTCGACCTTGCTGCAAATTTTGGCTCGCTCGAGCAGGCATTCGCCGAAACCAAAAGCCGATTTCTCATAGCGAGCTTTACGAGCGATTGGCTGTTTACGCCAGAACAATCGCAGCAGATGGTACAAGCGCTTCTCTCAGTTGACAAAGATGTTACCTATTGCAATATAGAATCACCTTATGGCCACGATGCTTTTCTGCTCGAGCCCGAAGTTTTAGGCGATCTGATTAGCGGCTTTATCGATGCCTACTATCGTAAAATTCGCACCGGTAAGACCATTCTGCCGATAAGCAAACTCGACGAAGAAAACCAGCATATGAGCAGAAACAGATACGAATATCCCGTAATCGAAAAACTCATCAAGCCCAAAAGCAAGGTTCTCGACCTTGGCTGCGGTAGAGGAGAATTGCTTCAGCTGCTTGCGGAGAAGGCTGACATCGAGGGCAGGGGTATAGAAATCGTACAGGAACGCGCCCTTGAATGTGTCAGAAGGGGCGTAACGGTAATTCAGCACGATATAGACGAAGGATTGCCCGATTTTCCCGATAACAGTTTTGACTATGCGATACTTTCGCAAACTCTTCCCGAGGTACATCAGCCACGAGTCGTTCTTGACGAGATGCTTCGAATTGCAAAGGTCGCAATCGTAACGTTTCCGAACTTCGCATATTGGCGTGCCCGTATTCAGCTGGCTTGGCAGGGCAGGGCACCTATAACACATCAACTACCTTCCGCTTGGTATCATACCGAACGAATTCGATTCCTGTCGCTTAAAGACTTTGAAATCTTCTGCCGAAAGCTCAACGCCGAGATTATCACAAAAGTCGCTCTCGACGATAAAGGTAAACCGGTCTGCTGTTTCGACAATCTTCTCGCCGAGCAAGCGGTCTATGTGATTACGAAAAAAAGTAATCCCGGGCGTTGAGTAGTTCCATCAGGAACGTATCGAAACGCTCTTCGACCCGTAATAAATTCTCATCTCAACTCCATAAGCAAGATCGAATGTGCTGGCAGCTCGACCGTAAATCTACTCGAGACCTTATCCATCATACTTTCACGAACGAAACACGCCCTTTCGTTATAATCATTATCCGAGATACTCGAACCCGATGGCACGATCGAAGTCCCCATAGGCTCATCGCCAGTAATTACTACCCGCTTACCGCTACGCGGAGCAAAATCGAGCAAATCAATTTCCACCTCCCGATTACTATCCTCATCGCGATTGACTATCGAGACGACAATCGACTTACCATCGCTGCTTCTGGTCGCAGACGCATCTATCACCGATAATGATCTACCCAAATATGGCTTGAGCGAGTCCCTTAACTCAATATTGCTATCCTTCCAATGAAGCGGGACATTATGTTCGTATTTCCGTACCTGCTCTTCGAGTAGCTTCTCATCAAACGCTATCTGCTCGGAGATAACATTTATATCAAGCGACAATTCTTTATGCATCGCCCTGTAATATTTCAACGGGAAAAATATCGGCTGACGATAACTTTCCTTAGGCGTTGCGAATATAGGTGCAATCACATTAACCAGCTGAGCCATATTCGCCATCTCGACAATATCACAATGACGAATGAAAATATTCAACGCACTACCGACATATAAAGCATCTCGCAGACAATAAAGCTCATCAAGCAAATCTTCGCCCTGACGGAAATATTTTTTAGCGATACGTCTCTCGCCTGTCGTCTTATACCAGACATTCCATTCGTCAAATGCAATCTTAGGCAGCTTGTTCGTTCGATAGTGCTTTTTGAGCTCCTCAATCAACCCTTTACACGCAACTATATTGTGCTCAAAATCTATCGTTCCGAGCAATACCCTGTAATAATCGGGGCCACTGTCATATCGATGAAGTGAAATGAAATCGACAAGCTCCGCATAATTCTTTTTGTAAAAATATTCCAGCACGCGCCTGTCCCAATCGAAATTATTCGCACCGCAAACAATAAACTTAATCGGAACCGATGCGCCCATATATTCCGTTCGTTTCATCATCTTGGCAGCTTCCGCTGCTTTGTGCGCATATTCCTCAGGCTCGCAATGTCCGTGCTGCCAACTGCCGTATATCTCATTGCCAAGCCCCCAATATTTCACATCGAAAGGCTTGTCCGCCCCGTTCTCTCTGCGCAAATTGGCAAAATACGTATCGGTATCAGCATTGCAATATTCAAGCCAATTCGTCGCTTCTTCAGGCGAGCCCCAACCCAAATTAGCGCAAATGTAAGGCTCCGATTTTATCCTTCTACACAATTCGATAAATTCGTCCGTCCCGAATCGATTGCTCTCTATAGTCTGCCACGCAAGCTCAAGCTTTTTCGGCCGATTCTCCTTAGGTCCAATCCCGTCCATCCAATGATAACCCGAAGCAAAATTTCCGCCAGGCCATCTCAGCACAGGTGGCGAAAGCTCCTTTATCTTTTCGATAACATCTAATCGAAATCCGTCTTTATCGCTCAACGGATTACCCTCTTCATACACACCCCCGTATATCGCACGCCCCATATGCTCGATAAACTGCCCGAATATCATCGGGCTGACATTACCCTTTACACGTTCAACGTCGATTCTGATTTTACTTTTCATTTTTGATTACTCCCGATTAAATTATTTTACCGTAAAGACACTAACGATTGACGCTTTATGAACTTCGGCTTGAGAATTACCCTCGCAGGCAATTCCACACGCCACGATTGCTCGATTAACATAAAAACCTGTTCGACAAAATTCGGAATATCTAAGCTAAAGGTCGATAACGAAGGAATCAATTCCGACGCTAACGGCACATCATCGCACCCTACAATCGAAAAGTCGCGAGGTATCGAAAGTCCCTCTTCCACTATCGCCTGATATGCACCCGCTGCCATCCAATCGGTACTCGCAAAAATCGCAGTAGCACGATTTCGCCCGTGCGTCTCACGCATATAACGAAGATATTCCTTCATACTCTCGTATCCGCCCGCATAATTCATCTTGCTTTCCATAATCCTTACATTAAGCCTAAGCTCGTATGCCTTTTGCAAAAACGCTTGGTATCTCTTTTGAGCTGACAGTTGCTTAGTCTTTGTCCCCGCAAGAAACAGCACATTTTTATGATTATGCAACGCGAGAATCTCTGCTGCCTGCGAACCAAGATAAAAATTATCATAAAACACGCTGCAGATATTTTCGATTTCATCTTCCGTCTCGAACATCGCTATTATTTTGTTTGCCGCATATCTTTCCGCAGCTTGTTCGAGTAATTCACCTTTTATCCTGCTTATCAGGACAATAGGCGATGTTTCATTGAACAGCGAATAGTGGTTAAGTCTAACCGGCGTGAGATTGATCTTGTTTTCCCGCCCATAAAGCATAAATTGAGTAATAAGCGAGCTATAAAACGGATCTTCGGGCTTAATGTCTTCGGAAATGACTATATAAACATTTTCTATTCTGAGCTTTTTCGGCAGTAAGTAATTGCCACTACCGTGTTTACGAACAATTAGTCCTTTTTTCTCAAGCATTGCGATTGCAAACCTAACCCCCCTTCTGCTTATCCCGAATCTCTCCGCCAACTTTCGCTCAGCCGGCAGCTTAACCGGCTCGGATTCAC
>WFQY01000350.1 GCA_015486815.1 Phycisphaerae bacterium
GAAATGTACGGAGTAATTCCCGGGGGATTGTGCTTTGTTTACAAGGGTAGCAATCTTACGACCTAAAATATCGTAAACTGTTAAACGTACTGTTAAACGTACGGACAGCTCGTGAGCTGTCCCTACAGCAGCAGGAATTGAATATTTAATTGTTGTTGGATTATCTGTCCCACAGTTGGCGGAGAACGGATTGGGGTAATTCTGAGAAAGTTCAAATTTTGACAGTATGTTAATTTCCACTTTGACGATGTTTGAATATTCAAAAGAACCATCTGTGTCAATTTGTTTTAACCTATACTCTGACTTACCGCTAGGAGGATTATTATCAGAAAAGGAATATTCTTTCAGAGAATTACTGTTTCCGTGTCCTTCAACAAAACCGAGCGTTTCCCATTTGTTGCTCAGATTGCCAGCAACCTGAGTTATATTTTGACGTTCAATTTCAAACCCGTAATTGTTTACTTCAGTTGCGGTTTGCCAGGTTAATAATACTATCGAATTCTCAGAAATATTTGCTGAAAAAGAAATAAGTTCTACAGGCAAAGGATTCTCCGAATTACCGATTGTCCAATCAGAGAATCCGGTTTGACCGGTAGCCGTTAAAGTGTTATTTCCCGTATTAACTGTTGTGGGAACTTCTGTCCAACCTGAGCCTTCATTTTTATAAATTTTCATATTTGTTTCCGCTCCACCGGATTCGGCAATCTCATCATCATTATATTTAAATGTAATATTAAAATTATAGTATGTAAGTTGTGTAGGTGTTATTGTCCAGTATTTATTCACAGAGGAACCAGAAGCATTAGGTGGACTCTGATCATTGTGCAACGTGACGGAAAGACATCCATTCGTACTTGTACAAGATGAAAAGTCAACTATTACATTTGTACTCCCAAATCTGTATATCGGGGTATCGCCACTACCTATGTACTCTCTATGTTCCCCAGTATGGGGACCCGTTTCATCAGAAAGAATTAAATAAGTTTGTCCGGCAGTTCCACTACCATAAGCGCCAATCAGAAAATCACAGTACCCGTCTCCATCTGCGTCACCGACTCCGGAAACTGAAAAACCTGCATAATCTTCTTCTGCTTCGCCCAAAAAAGATGCATCAGCTCCAGACAGAGAAAAATCCATTCCCCAATCAGCAGTTGCTCTTCCTAAAATCAGATATGTTTGACCGGCACGATATGCGTTTTCACTATTTTCAGTTGCCCCAATAATAAAGTCATCATAACCGTCGCAGTTAATGTCATTTACTCCTGAAACATCTTTCCCTGAATAATTATCTGCCGATTCTCCCAGGAAAGATGCATTAGCATTTGCAAGTGAGACATTATTCAGCCAACCGGCAGATTTTCCTAAAATGAGATAAGTTTGACCGGCATTTGAGCTTCCGCCTTCCTCGTCACCCCTTGCACCAATAAGGAAATCATCGTAACCATCTGCATTAACATCGCCAGCTCCGGAAACAGAACTACCGGCAAGATCATAAGAGTCTTCTCCCAAGTAAGAGGCATCAGAATATGTAAGCCCAAAATTTGTTCCCCAGTCAGCAGCCGCTTTTCCGAACATTAGATAAACTTTACCAACGTCAAAATGTTGGCCGGTTGAATCTTTATCTGCTCCAAGTATAAAATCATCATATCCGTCGCCATTTACGTCTCCCGCTCCTGCTACAGAATATCCGAGGTATGCAAGATTACGTTCACCCAAGAATGATGCATCGGCACCCGAAAGACTAAAATCCATTCCCCAATCTGCCGAGGATTTTCCAAGAATTAAATATGCCTTACCGACTTGAGTATCACTTGCAGACCCACCTTCATCATTTCCGTAAGCACCAATTAAAAAATCATCATATCCATCGCTATTTACGTCGCCAGCAGCTGCAACAGAGCATCCTGCATAATCACCTGTGTGTTCACCCCAAAATGAAGCATCAGCTCCGGAGACATTAAAATTTAAGCCCCAATTGGCAGAAGCCTTTCCCAAAAATAAATATATTTGGCCGGCATAATCTCCACCATCATCGTTATACGCAGTAGCTAATAAAAAATCATCGAATCCATCGCCGTTTACATCGCCAACACCAGCAACGCGATTTCCTAGATTATCATCTACGTTTTCGCCGATAAAAGAAGCTTTAACAACTGAAGAAGATAATGCTACATTCATACTC
>WFQY01000351.1 GCA_015486815.1 Phycisphaerae bacterium
GTGTATTGTCGTAAGTCCTTGTAAAATAAGGATTATCTGATTTTTGTAGCGCAATAAGAAAAGTTTTAGAAAAATCTCACTTTTAATCCAAAATCAACGATTTTTCCGAAAAATCCTCAAAAAACCGCCGAAGTCGAGAAAAGTAAATCTTGTGAGAAATGCGGGTTAGCTGTCTCTTCGTCCGAATCTTGCGGATCAGAATTTCGTGTGATTTATGCACTGCCTGTCTTATTTGCTAATAATCATACATATATTGTCATTTCCACGAAAGTCGAAGATGCCATGGGCAGACGTGTCGAAGCGACAGTACTGAGCTTGCCTAAAACTCATCACAATGAAATAGAATGATATCGTGAGATTTAATAGTTACGAAAATTCTACACATAAATGCGACATGCGTCCCCTTCGTTTGAGCAATTAAATTTATTGTTTTCCTGCGGGGTGTTTTGGTATAAAATCTTATGTTTATTGGTATATTCCGTTGAATAAGTAAGCTGATATTAGGAAGCTTTAGCCTATGGTTTCGAGCAAACAGATACGAACAGAGTTTATAAAATATTTCGAAGAACTTGGACATACGTTTGTACCGTCATCGCCGGTCGTGCCGATGGATGATCCTACTCTGCTGTTTACTAATGCAGGGATGAATCAGTTTAAGGATGTATTCCTCAATGTCGGAACGAGGCCATATAAGCGGGCTGCTAATACTCAAAAGTGTATCCGCGTAAGTGGTAAGCATAACGATTTGGAAGAAGTCGGCGTTGATACGTATCATCATACATTCTTCGAGATGCTCGGGAATTGGTCGTTTGGTGATTATTTCAAAGCGGAAGCTATTCAATGGGCTTGGCAGCTTTTGACCGAAAAATGGGGGCTACCGAAAAATCGCTTATATGCGACGGTTTTTGCGGGTGATGATAAGCTTGGTCTTGAACCTGACGAACAGGCGGAGCATCTCTGGCGTGAAGTTGCCGATATTGACCCCTCACATATCCTTCGATATGGCGTAAAGGACAATTTCTGGCAGATGGCAGAGACGGGGCCGTGTGGCCCGTGTAGCGAAATCCATATCGACCTGACCGATGATTGTAGCGGGGGAAAGCTGATAAATGCGGGCGACCCGCGAGTAATCGAGATATGGAATCTCGTATTCATTCAGTTTGATTTGGCTCAGGATGGTAAGCTTACGCCTCTGCCAGCTAAGCATATTGATACCGGAATGGGGCTTGAACGTATCTGCGCCGTTATAAAGCACATCGACGAGCTTAAAAGCAATAAGCCCGCATCGGTTTCAAATTATGGTACCGATTTGTTTGTGCCGATCATTCAGCACATAGAAAAATTGAGCGGTTGCAATTATGGCAGTGGTGCGAAGAATCTGCCCGACCGATATGACAGTAACGATTGTGAAAATATTGTCGATATAGCTTGCAGGGTAATCGCTGACCATATCCGAACGCTTACTTTCGCTATTACCGACGGTGCATTGCCTTCGAATGAAGGTAGGGGGTATGTGCTGCGTAGAATACTCCGCAGAGCAGCACGCTATGGCAGAAAGCTTGATATGCGCGATCCGTTTATGTATCAGCTTATACCGACGGTAATCGATATTATGGGTGATGCGTTTCCCGAGATCAAAGAGAAAGCGGAATTTGTCGCGCAGACGATAAAAGCGGAGGAGCAGGCTTTTGGCAGAACGCTTGACCGCGGGCTTGAAATATTCGAACAGGTGGCGAATGGAATATCAGCTAAAGGCGAAAAAATCTTTCCGGGTGATGAGGCATTTAAGCTCTATGATACATACGGATTTCCTCTCGACCTTACTCAGCTTATGGCTCGCGAGAGGGGAATGACGGTTGATGAACAGAAATTTAATGAGCTGATGGAAGGTCAGCGTCAGCGGGCACGGTCAGCTGATAAGCAGGGAAAATCAGCTGTTATAATCTCCGATGAAATCGAATTGCCAGCTACCGATGATTCAGCGAAATATAACCCGGATATGCAGATTCAGGGAAAACTGATAGGCTGGGTTATAGATGGTAAATGGATCGATGACGGAACAATATCCGCTCCGCAGAAAGCTGCCCTTGTTTTTGATAAAACTTGTTTCTATGCGGAATCAGGCGGACAGGTAGGCGATAAGGGGAAAATTATTACCAGCGATGCGGAGTTTATCGTAGAAGATACGCAGAAGGTAAACGATGCGGTTTTGCATATAGGCCAGTTGGTCAAGGGGGCGTTGTCAGTTGGTCAAACGCTCGATTTGCTTGTCAATAAAAACATCCGTAAGGATACGATGAACAATCATACCGCTACGCATTTATTACAGTGGGCTTTACGTGAAGTTCTTGGCGGACATGTCAAGCAAGCTGGCTCACTTGTTTGCGATGAATATCTGCGTTTCGACTTTACTCATAATCAAGCTATGACCGATGAACAGATTACTCGGGTCGAAGAACTTATTATAGAGAAAATAGATCAAGCGCATAATATTGTAATAACCCAATTGCCGATCGAAGAGGCGCTTCAGCGGGGAATAACCGCGCTGTTTGGCGAAAAGTATGGCGATGTTGTTCGGGTGATAGCAATAGGAGCGGATGATGCTGAAAATATAGACAAAGCATTTTCAAAAGAGCTTTGTGGCGGAACGCATATCAGTAATACAGCCAGTATTATGGATTTCAAAATCATTCGTGAAGAATCGCTGCAAACAGGAGTCAGACGAATAACAGCGAAAACCGGCAGAAAGCTTCGCGAGCTTATGCATCAACGATATGACCTTACCGTTGAGCTTTCACAAATTCTGAAAGTTCAGCCGGAGAAAATCGGCGAGCGTTTAACAGCTTTGATGGAAGAAAATCGCAAACTCAAAAAGCAGATTCAGCAGGGGCCTGCGATAGATATTACCGCTGAAACCCAAAAGCTACTCGATAAAGCTAAGAAGATAGGTGATGTAACAGTTGTTATCGGCGAGCTTCCTCACGTACCTGTGGAAAAGCTCCGAGGACAGATAGATTGGTTGAGGAAAAAGACCGATACTTTGATAGCTGTTCTTGGTACGCGTAATGATTCGAAGGTTCAGCTAATATCAGCTGTCGATGACAAACTCATCAAACAGGGCGTATCCGCAGGCAAACTTATCCGCCAAATAGCTCAGATTGTCGGAGGGGGTGGCGGTGGTAAAGACCATCTTGCTCAGGCGGGAGGAAAACTGCCCGAGAAACTTCCCCAAGCGTTGGAATCAGCAGAGAAAATTATCAGAGACGCACTTGAGAAAAATGAGTAAACAATCGCTATTCCGAAATATTTGTACAACAATGCTGCTCATATTGACAGCATTATTGATTACGGGCTGTGTCGTTCCTCAGCCGCCGGGGCACGGTACACGTTTTTTGCTTCGTTCGCCGACAAGTTCACGTTTTTACTATCTTTATTTACCTGCGGGCTATACACCTGCACGTCCTTGGCCTATGGTGGTAACTTTGCACGGAATGAAGCCGTTCGATTCTCCCGAGGCGCAATCTCGCGAATGGCAGCAAATGGCAGACCGATACGGAATGGTGATTCTCGCACCGGAGCTTTATAATTCCGATTTGTTTATGCAATATCCGCTTAGAAATATAAGCAAGGGAGTTATAGAAGACGAAAAACAGGTTGTTACTATCATCAAATATATCCGAAGCAGATGTCATATCGATTCCAAGCGAATCTTTGCAACCAGTTGGTCATCGGGCGGATATCTTTTGCATTATATTGTCAATCATAATCCCGATTTATTTGCGGCACTATGTGCGAGAGGGAGTTGTTTTTCCGAAGAAATATTGAATCCCGCCAATGCGAGGAAGATGGCTAAGCGTGGTTTTCCCGTTATGATCTATTGGGGGCAAAATGATATAGTATGGATTCGTTCCGATTCCGAGCGCGCTGTAAGGTGGTATCGCAAATTCGGTTTTAAGGTAAAACAGGAGGTAGTACCGGGCAAAGGGCATGAACGTTTACCCGAAGAAGCTGCTGCCTTCTTCGCAAAGCATACGGGAATAATAAGCAGAGTTCAGCAAGTAGAAATACAAGCAAGCGGCATCATCGGTGTATCGCCGTTTACCATAAATGTTACCGCTACTCTACCGGGCGTTCCTAAAGCTCGATATAGAGATTATAAGTTTGTCTGGCTGGTGGATAAGAAAAAACAGACCGAAGGCAAAGGTGAACATTTGTTATTTGTTACTGTTTACGAACCGGGCGAGCATACAATTACGGTAAAGGTAACTTCACCCGATGGATACAAAATGGAGAATAGTATAAAGATTCGTGTACTGCCATCACTTCCCAATATACCGAAACCGTAATGTGGTAAATGGATAAATAGACTGGCAGGATATACAGCCTATTGCTTCTCATCACTTATCTGTAAGTACGAAAGCGATTGTTTCGGGAACAGCTAACGTATCTCTAATTGTCTTTTTCGGACTTTAGCTGCAATATTAATTGTGCTATCTTATAGCGTAGCTTATTCATTAGATTGTTATTCCATCGCTTGAGTTGAACTTGCTGATACGGAGATATTTGATCTTTGATATCAGTCAATATTTTTCGTATTTGTTTGGCTTGTTGAGTGTTATTACCTTCGAGTAAATTCATCAGCGTACTAAGATAGCGAGCGTCGTCAATGCCTTCACGCAATGCTTCCCACTGCAAAGTCGGTATCGGTCCGGTAGCGGACGGATAGGTGCACATAAAATCTCTATTGCCATACGCTGGTCCGCGATAATCAAAATCATTGTATGCGCTATTTCCGTGTTTCTGCTGATATATAAATGGCATAGCTCCGTCTAATCCTGCTCGCCATAACATAAAGCCCGCGGAATATCTGTTCCAAAGCGGATTTTCCATCCACGCCTGCCAATATGTCCAATACTTTTGGGGGATATTTGATTTGTGTTGCGTATTAAATGACGATTTACAATACGCTGGTACCGATTGCCATGTAAGTACCGCAATATCAAGCAGATTATTTAATTCGAGAGCACACCGTAAGTCAGTAGCTGTGATTGATCTGCCATTATTTTGATGAATCAACTTACAGGCGCGCTTACAATCTTCCAGTACACGCTGACCTTTTTGTGGCTCATCGATAGCGTAAAAATATACGTTACCCCAATGATGATTGCTGGCAATCGTTGTTAGTTTTCTGATTACGAAAGCATTAGGTCCGCCGAAATATATCAAGGGTTTATTTAATTTGATATGTTCCAGATATTTTATAGTTTTTGTCAGGCCATTAAGGTCAAAAGAATTTTTATTGAATAGTCTCACAAACGGACCCTCGTTCAATGAAACGTCCATTACTCTGCCCGCATTGATTCCGTTTATCCAAACCTTAAATCTGCCTTCTGGCAAACCTTCAAATTCGAAACACGCATCGACTTGTGCAGCATTATTCAGAGCATATACATTATTTTTATATGCCCAGCTAAATTGTTGACCGACATAAGAAATCAGACCGGTTTGGTTTATTGCTTTGGCATCGTGAAAATCTATAATAAAGTGTTTGCCATTATTGCAATGTTGCAGCCGTATTCTATCAAGATATGGACCGAATTCATTCGTTCCGGCAAACGGTTTACGTCTGATGCAAATCTTAAGTTTGCCGTCCTTACCGATTCTGACAACTCCTGCGCATTCTTCTATTACTTTGGAATGCTTGTTCGCTTTGGCAAAATCGCAAAATAATGTTACCGTATCAAATCCATGTCTTTTTATGTCAGCTAACTGTTTCTTCGCAATTTCATCTACGCCATTTTGTAACGGATACATATAATAA
>WFQY01000352.1 GCA_015486815.1 Phycisphaerae bacterium
CCTCAAATTGCGGTCAGGTCAGATGCCTGTTATTTGATTTACTGCGATGGGAGGGAGTCGAACCCTCACCCCTTGCGGGACAGGGACCTAAACCCTGCGCGTCTGCCAATTCCGCCACCATCGCAAAAATTCGAAAAAATCATTTTCATACCATAAATATATATCGGTTTGATTGACTATTCAAGATTAAGACTATAAAATTGTATCAAGCGATTTCTATGGAGGCAATTGATATGAAGTGGGAAAAATCTTCCATCTTGTTATTGGTAGCCATAATCACATTTGCTCTTCCTCTTTTGGTTATAAGCTGTCAGAGAAATCAAAACAAATCAAAAACAGTTAATGCCTATAAATCGAAAGGAGACTTGCCGATGACTATCAAAATCGAAAGTCAAGCTTTTGTGCACAATGGGCCCATACCCAAAAAGTACACAGGCGACGGTGAAGACGTTTCCGTACCGTTGAAGTGGTCGAATCTACCGAAGGATACAAAAGAACTCGCACTGATATGCGACGACCCCGATGCTCCGACAGTTCAACCTTGGGTGCATTGGGTAATCTACAAGATTCCACCACAGACCTCGGAGCTGAAAGAGAACATTCCTAAAAAACCGGAATTAACAGAGCCACCCGGAGCATTTCAAGGCAAAAACTCGTGGGGTAAAGTCGGATATAACGGTCCCGCTCCGCCAAGGGGGCACGGCGTGCATCATTATCATTTTAAGATATACGCACTTGACTCGATTCTGAATATTAAGCCCGGCGTTGATAAGCAGACATTGCTAAAAGCGATGGAAGGTCACATACTCGCTATGGGTGAAATAATAGGCACATACGAAAGATAAAAAAATAAAGTTACGTAAATATACAATTACGTAAATGAGTAAGCTGATACGTACGCAGAGCGCTTCAGTACGATTTTTTTGTTTGGCATTTTGGGCTTTTACTTTTCTCTACGCTTGTGCGAAGACGGGATATTCATCTGCTTGCGATATTTAGCTACCGTTCTGCGTGCAAGCGTTATACCTTCCTTCTTTAGTAATTTGACTATATCATCATCGCCGAGCGGTTTGCGTTTGTCTTCGTTATCGATAAGTTCTTTGATTTTTTCTTTCACAGCATCCCAGCTTACCGATTCACCCGATTCCGTCTCGGTTCCACCCGTAAAGAACGAACGAAGCGGATATATACCCCTCGGTGTCTGAACATATTTACCCGAAACAGCGCGAGAAACAGTTGCAACGTGCACGCCGACCTTATCTGCTATTTCCGACATAGGCAGCGGCCTTAGAAACTTCGGACCGTTTTCCAAAAATTCCTTCTGCGATTCGACAATACATTCAACCACCTTACGAAGAGTTTCCCTCCGCTGAGCAATAGCATCGATTATCCATTGGGCAGCTTGTATGTTGTTGCGAATATATCGTTTTGTTTCGGGGCTGACGTCTTTTTGCTCGAGCATTTTCCTGTAATGGCTTGATATATATAAACTGTGAGTACCATTGTCGGGAATGATTACCTTATAGCCGTCGCTTTGCTCGTCATACTCTACAATAACATCCGGTACGATAAAATTTGCCTCGACCGAGCCAAACACCAGCCCGGGATGTAAAACCAATCGTGATTTCACAAATTCGAGAGCCTCTTTTATCTGCTCGACGGAATAGCCTGTTTTTTTCGCTATTTTGCCGAACTCCTGATTCTGTAGCTCATCAAAATGCTCCGTGATAAGCTCGCGTGCAATTGGATGTTGTTCGTCGAGAGCGTTAAGCTGCAATAATAGGCATTCCCGAACATCGCGGGCAGCAATACCGGGCGGGTCAAGCGTCTGCACCTTTCTCAACGTTTGCTCCCAAAATTCCGGCTCGTCGGGTAATGAAGATTTTTTTGCCAATTCGGAAAAGTTCGTCCGAAGATAGCCGTCAGCTTCGAGATTATTGATTATCGTTTCTCCCGCTTGGCGGGTCTTATCGTCAAGCTCCATCAAATTCCATTGCAGAATCAGATATTCGTGAAGAGAGATATGTCGCGAAGCGGTATTCGCCAACGCCTGCATCTTAGGGTCTTCATCCGACGGCATTGCTCTGATGGTCCGCGGACGCTGATCGAAATTGTCCGGGTCGATTATACTCTCGATATTATCGAGTCGAGCAAAATCTTCTGCGTTTGCATGCTGTTCGTCTATGACCAATGCCCGTTCATCTTCATCGACAGGTTGCGTGTCTTCTTTGTTGATTTTTTCTTCGGGCGGATCTTCTCGAATTTCGAGTACGGGATTTTTTTCAAGCTCCTGCTCGATACGTTCCTCGAGCATCGCCAATGGCAGCTGAAGTATCTCCATCGACTGTATCATTCGCGGAGCAAGCCTTAGTTTTTGCTCCAGTCGCATCTGTTGACTCGTATCTAACCGCATATGCCAAATCCCTGTTTACCTTTCCTACATTCATTATAATCGAGAGAAGAAAATTTTAAAATTATCTTTTTATGACAAGTGCACGAGC
>WFQY01000353.1 GCA_015486815.1 Phycisphaerae bacterium
ACACTACCTGGCCGAATAAAGACGGTGAAAATAACAACAGACAAAAACAGCGGTTTTGTTTATTCTTTTCCTCCCCAGACTATTTTTCTAATTACAGTTTACGGAAGAAAAACGCTTAATAATGGATTTCCTTATAATAAATGTGATGTTCTTATTGATATTTCCAATCCGGTAGGAACAGTTACGGAACACTTTTTCGGAAGTAACGGAGGAATGCTCAGCAGTAAAGTGGAGGTTCGCAGACTTGACAGACACCTTGCTCCCGGTATTATGGAAACTATCGACAAAAACAAAAAACTCGTGGAAGAGATAAAAAAACACATACAAAAGGTCTATTGTAGAGAGCGGGAACGCAACACTGACTTTGATGCGACAGCATACAAATATATGTATAATATGCTAAAAAACAATAAGAGATAGTTGATTATGCTTATAGAAGGCATATGTAAGTTGAATATTATAAAAAAGCAAGAGTGTAATGATCCTCGTATTACGTACTCAAACTGTTCACTATTCCACAGTTTTACTTTAATTGAGCTTTTGGTTGTTGTCGCGATAATAGCAGTTTTGGTTTCTATATTGCTACCGAGTTTGAATCTTGCTCGTGAACTAAGTAGATCGTTGGTATGCCTATCACAATTGCGGACTATCGGACAGGGGGTTCTGATGTATGCTCAAGAAGAAAATGATATGCTTCCTTATAATAATACGATACACCCTCTCTCTGCGGGAACAGCTATGCCACAAGTTGATTATTCAATACCTAAAATGAATGTCGGTTCTGCATTGTTTCCGACATATATTGGTAATCGGCATGTATTCTACTGTCCGTCCTATTCCATCCGATTTCCTCCTTATCGTGAAATTGGCTATGTGCTGAACTGGCCCGATCCCCACAGCCCGCCGAGATATTTCGGTTATGTAAACGTGCTGGGCTTCCACGCCAATCAACCGGGATGGAGGCCAGCGAGAAGACTTTCAGATGACGGAAATATTGTTATATTTTCTGACGTCTATCGCGATGTAGGATGGATTATCGATAAAGGACATCCGATTCGAAACGGAGTTAACTCTGTATATTTAGGAGGATATGCCAAACAACGTTCATTTGGTCAGCTCGGTCTTCGGCATATTTATAATAGTAGTACCTCATACGAAGAATATTATTGGTAAACTGTTGCGTTTTAATGATATGGAGCAATGTCGATGTCCTGCAAATCCCCTGATGTGGAAATTCATTATCGTGAAAGTTATGCTGCCTGGCCTGATGTAATTCATCTGCAAAACGGTGATATCATCGTCTTCTTTCGTGAAGACAGTATTCATATGATTTCACCTACCGGAAAGATCATTTGCAGACGATCGCAGGATAAAGGAAGAACGTGGTCGCAGCCTATGGTTATATGCGATCATCCGGGAACGGACGATCGCGATCCGATTGCATATCAAACAAAAGACGGTACCATCTGGGTCGGTGTACAGGGTCAGCGGGAAAAGGATTATGATACATATCTTGTTCGCTCGTATGATAATGGTATCAGCTGGAAGAAGCCCATAAAGATAAGTCATTGCACCGATGATTACTTTGTAATGTATCCCCGTTTGGAATTGTCGAACGGAGAATTTCTCTGGGCAGGATGCTCAACGCTGATGAAGACCGCCCCGGACGGCTCTCAGCGGTGGGTAGTCGGAACGGATGAGAATCCGCGAGCAACATTTATCCTGAAAAATCCTGATAACAGGGAAGGTAAGTTCGAATGGGAATATCGAGTACATCCGGAATTAGGGCTTTGCGATGAATGGGATATTCTGGAACTCGAAGCGGGGCATCTGATAACAATTTTGCGTCAGCAAAAAGAGCATGGCGATGTTTTTTACCAATCGGAATCATTCGATTATGGCAGGACGTGGAGCAAAGCAAATCCGACAACCATAAAGTACAGTCCGGTACCAAGCAGACCAGCGTTTTACAAACCGGATTCCGGTACTATAATTGTCGCCTATGCGGAAAGAGCAAACCATAGAATTACAGCAATACCGAGTTTTGATGGCGGTAAAACCTGGCGAGACGATAGAATTGTAACAATATGCGATGATCCTTCGTATTGCGGAAACTCAGGCGTGGATGTCAGAGACGGATGTGATTTCAGTTATCCCGCTGTCGCGGACGCAGGTGATAATCTGCTCTTTGTCTATTATGCTTATCCTAATGGAATATACGATAACCATCGAAGAGGTATCTATGGAACATTCATCTCAAAGAAAATGTTTGGAAAATGAAAGTACAGCAGAACGAAAAGCCAAAAGATCAAGAATGGGTATATTATCCGGAGTTCGAAAAGAAACTTTACGATAAATCTGCAAAATTCCCGCAGGCAAAGCCAATAACCTTCGGGCCAAAGTTTCACTGGTTCAGCTATTATGATAAATTTCAAACCGACCCTGCTGATAAATTCGCTTTGGGAATGGAAGTTGATTTCGATGATCGTTCACCAACGGAAAATGATGTGATTAAAATTGGCATGGTCGATCTTGGAGATAACAACAAATGGATTGAATTGGGGCAGACGCGAAGCTGGTGCTGGCAGCAGGGATGTATGCTGCAATGGCGACCCGGAAGCAGTAACGAGATTATGTGGAATGACAGGATAAATGACAAATTCGTTTGCCATATCCTCGATGTGTTTACTCGCGAGAAGAAAACTGTGGAACATCCGATTTACCACGTCCATCCCGACGGAAAATCGGCATTGTCGCTTGATTTTTCCCGGCTGCAGATACTCCGTCCGGGTTACGGGTACCCCGGGGTGAGATGCAGAAATGCTGACCAACTCAGGCCGAAGGATACGGGAATTTCGCTTATCGACATAGAGAGAGGCAGAGAAAAACTACTCTTCTCCGTTGCGGATATTGCGAATATTGATTATCCCGATTGTGTGTCCGACGATGATATTCATTATTTCAACGCACCTGCGTGGAATCCTTCCGGCAGCAGATTTCTTTTCCTTCATCGCTGGCGGTCAAAGAGTGGGAGGTTTCCGGATTTCAGGACGCGAATGTTCACGGCTGCAACTGATGGTAGCGATTTAAGACTTGTTACAGATAAACCGTATATTTCTCATTTTACCTGGCGGGACGATAATCATATTGCAATGTGGCGTGAAGACGGATACCAACTTTACAAAGACGATGGTGCCGGACGGGAAGAAAAAATTTTGGATGCGACGAATGGACATTTGAGTTTTATTGGCAATTCCGATTGGATGATAGCTGATACTTATGTTGACAAGAACAATTTTCAAAATCTTTATTTGTGTAATCTGAAAACGCAAAGCGTCATTCCGCTTGGACACTTTAAGACATACGGATTTCTAACGGGCGAGTTGCGATGCGATTTGCATCCGAGACTCACTCGCGACCATAAAAAAATCATTATCGATTCGACACATAACAATGACGGCAGGCAGATGTATATCATAGATATTTCGGACATCATCGATTAGAAAACGAGTTCAAATATGAAACAAAAAGAGATAAAATGTGCTTGTGCACAGATGGATATTATTCCGGGCAAAGTTGAGGAAAATTTCAGTAAGATTATCAATTTTCTCGAACAGGCATCATCTCAATCGGTGGACATTATCGTTTTTCCCGAATGCGTGCTTTGTGATTATTACGTAGATAATTTTCAACCGTTCGCCAAGCCAATTCCCGGAGAACATTCGGACAGGATTTGTGAATTAGCAAGACGATATAGCCTTGCAGTTGTTATAGGATTGATTGAGTCCGCTCCCCAAGGCCTTTATAACACAGCTATTCTGATTGATTCTGATGGCAAGATATTAGCTAAATATCGCAAAACCCATCTTTCGGTAAGTACACGCGACGATACGATTGCACGCGAGACGGATGTATTTCTTGCAGGTGATGTTCTGCCTGTGTTTGATACCGCTTTTGCTCGTGTGGGTATTATGATTTGTAAAGATGGAATGATTGCGGAAGTACCTCGAACGTTGGCAGTGAAAGGCGCTGAAATTATCTTCTGGCCGACAAATTGCGGATGGATTGATTCGTTGGAAGCGCGGTATTATGCACATTCAAACAGGTTGATTTTGGTCGCTGCCAACAGAGCCAATGGTTTTGCTAAGGGCGGGGGAAGCATTATACTCGATTGGCGAGGCGGTATTGTTACACAGGCGGAGAATAAAGAAGAACTTATTGTCGGGAAAATCGATACAACGGATATGGCGCAAGATAGAAAATATCACTGGCAGTATGATAGAAAACCTCGCCCGGAGTTATATACAGCATTAACGCAAATTCGGAAAGGAAGCAACAATTTATGAACAGAACAAAGCCATTCGGAATACCTGAGCATCGCGGCGTCCCGCTGATTGCTATTTGGGGACCACATACCGGTTTGAGTTATCAGCGCCCCGGCTGGAAGCAGGTTTCTCTCGATCAGCTTAAATATGATGCGGTCGATTGGTTTGTTAAATGGGGTGCGAACATTGTTGAACTTTATCCGTCGAATAAGGAAGCACATTTCGATGATTATACGTGTAAGGAAAACGCGGATGTACCCCTTTACTGCTTTCGCGAACATCCCGATGCGGATCAGGAGCATCGCTGGACGCTCGATGAATTTATCGAATTCAATCGTCATGCCCATCAGAAAGATTTTCTCGTCTGTTGGATGATTCATACATGGTGGCCCGCACCTTATGAATTTCGTGCCCGTGTGTTGTGGAAACTGCTGCGGGCATTAGGGCAGGATGTAGGCGATATATTAGCTGACGGATTTGACCATCACATTGATGGCTATGCAGCAGAGGGCGATTTTATTGTTCCACAGGAAGCGAATGATTTACTCTGGCGTTATCATCCGGGAATATATATTCGCGAGTCAGCGTGGGGAATAAATCAAACCACAGGAAATTTCATCCAACCAAGGGGATTTCATCTGACCGACGGTCGAACTCTGATGTATGAACGCGAAGAGTATATGGGTCTGCCTGCTGAATGCTGGCGTGGCTGGGAAAAAATCTGGCGTGGTGAGGAAATAAAAATTAAGAGCGGAAAACTCTACGTCAGCTTACAGGCAGAAGGACGCGATATGAAGTGTGCAGACGAACGTTGGGCTGTTTATGGCGGGATGGGTACGGTCGATATGTTGCTCGAAGAGGTAAATAATTATGCGCGTGCCAAAGGCAGGGGTTGGACTACCGCGGGAACGACCGGAATCCGTGTAATCAATGAGCCATTGCTCTCACCTAAGATGAAACGTTATATGGGTGGAATCTGTCAGGATCCTATTCGATGTGCGATATGTGCGCCGATAGAAGCAACTGCTAAAGACGGAAGATATCCACGGACGAATTATTCGAAAGGTACATGGTTTATCCAGAATAATTTTTACCGAACATATATTAACCCCGACGGTAAAGTTGACATCCATTACGACGAGCATGCCGAAGCCAATTTTACAAACTTTATATGGAAGACAAGCAAACCGTTGACAGAGGATTTCATTACAAGCAATTTCGATAAAAATCAGGAATTGACCTTTCACGAATGTGAAGCTCGCGAAGAGGCAGGTGCATTTGCGTTGCTTCGGCAGCGATGTACTTTCAGGACGGATAAAGTTTCAATGGATGAATTACGCGATTACCAAACGCAGGCAGACAATCCCTGGCTGGAGATTAGAATACAAAGGGTCTTCCTCGGCGATGATGCGAAACATTCTGCAGTAAACACCTTTAACTTCACAGGCTATAATTTATCGCAAAAATTGACGATGGATAAAGCGATTATACTGACATCGTCGAAAAATAAACCCAAACTTGCGTTGTTCATTCCTCGTAATGAGCAGATACAAAAGCTCGAATGGAGCAAAACAGGTAAGCTGAAAATCATCAGCACAAAAGATAAATCTCACGATTTTAAAATCGCTATTATGATAAATGTTCCCGATGGTATGAACGAAGATAAGCTGACACAGCAGGCAGCATTTTTAACTGACGAATTGTGCTTCGATATGGACAACGGACTTGCCGGTGAGATTACCGTAAAGTCAAATATTGACACTGAAATCGTTCGTTCGATTCGTATTTTGAATCCAGCTAAGGGGGCATATATGGTATGCGAAAATGGCTGGTGGCAGATGCGAGGAGCTCAGCCGTCTTGGAATCAACGTGGAACGGATCTGCTCAAGGTCGTTTTATCGCCGAGAGGTTCTGTGCGTATTCGTCCGTATAATTTTATCGATGGAATAGTCAAAAGCGGATGGGGCTGCCAATATACACAACTGATTAGCGATATCGATGCACAAGACAAATCAGCAAATTTTACCGTTCGTGTGCTTGATATAAATCCGAAGATTTGGGCACCTCGGCTGCATTTTTCGCGACGAATTGCATCTGCCAAAATTAACGGTAAAGCATGGCATTATTTCGATAAGACATTTTTGTTTCTACCGAATCATCGTGGAGATTATAAAATCGAGGTCAAATTCGGCAGGCCGAAAACACCTCACATAGTTTGCACGTTTGCCTGCGTTGAAGAAACTATCTGGCGTGATAATACACTCACTGTTAAGACGTCTTTGCCCGAATGGACAGATGAGCTGTTAGAAGGTGAACATTACTATCTCGCTGTTGATAATGCAGGTTATAAACTTATTGATTTGGAAGGAGCTAAAGTCGTGCGCACTGTACCTGATTTTCAGGCCATAAGACCGCAGCCCTTGACAGGGGCAAATGGCATTGCAACACTTGTTCCCCGCGAATATAACCATCCACCGATATCAGGCTATAAGAACATAAAAGGCCAGACACTTATCTGTCAACCACCTGCAAAACTCAAACTCAAGTTTCAATTTGCCCCTAATTTTCTTGCAATATTGGCTTGTAGGGTGTAAAGTTAAGGGAAATTTGTCAGAACACGTTTTTCGCTTTTTGAAGTTTAATTGTGCTATGAAATATGTCCTTGACAATAACGTATTATATTTATATAGTATGCAAGCTAATTTCGGTGTAGCCTGAAAAATACGCCAGGAAGCAAAACATCGAAAGTTATTGTTTTGAATAGTACGGGGGTGTAGCTCAGTCGGTAGAGCAACGGCCTTTTAAGCCGTAGGTCCTGGGTTCGAGTCCCAGCGCCCTCATTATACACCATACCTCGGAGCACTCGAATATCTACGGAAGTGCTCCCTTCTATCAAATACATAATAGAGATAACAGACTAATCTAAAGTTTTCAATTTCAATGTCCGATAAAGGTGATAAGGTAATATTGTAAATTAGTAGTTGGCGTATGTCTGATGATAAGCCAGCAAGCTGAGGTAGTATATGGCGGATGTTCTTGATCAAAATGATGTCGATGCGCTATTAGCTGCTGTCGGCGGAGCGGAAGAGTCCGAAACGGTAGAGGAACTGTTCAACGCTCCTGCACAGGAAGCTCAGCAGAAAGAAATAACAGTTTATGATTTCAAACGCCCCGAGCGTGTAAGCAAAGATCAGATGCGTGCGCTCGAAGGTATGCACGAAGCATTCGCCAGAAACTTCGGAGCTTCTCTGTCAGCATTTCTTCGCACGATAGTGGAAGTCAAAATAGCGGATACCGAACAACTAACGTATAGCGAATTTATCAATTCGCTACCAAATCCTACTTGCATCAATGTGCTTGCCATCAGACCTTGGGAAGGCTCGGTCTGTCTGGAAATAAGCCCGTTGATAATTTTCCCGTTCATCGATCGTCTTCTCGGCGGTGCTAATGTCGATTCGTTTATTCCGCAAAGACCATTGACCAGCATCGAACAACGACTGGTAGGCAGAATAATCGAACGAGCGTTAAAACTGCTCGAAGACACATGGTCAAGTTTGGGAGTGGAACAACTCGAACTGACCGAATCGGAATCGAACCCGCATCTGATTCAGATGGTAGCACCAAACGAAGTTGTTGTTGTCGTAACTTTTGAATTGCGATTTTCGGGAAAATCGGGAACGATGAGCTTGTGCATTCCGTTCGCTACAATCGAACCGGTTTTGGAAAAACTCGCTACTCAAAGCTGGCTTTCATATCGAAAAAAGGACAACCATATCGATCAGGCACATCGTGTAGCTGAAAATATCAAAAGTGCGCAGGTCAATCTGCGTGCATTTTTAGCAGAGACTACTATCT
>WFQY01000354.1 GCA_015486815.1 Phycisphaerae bacterium
ATTTCGAGATTTTGAGCCAAAATCATATGCAATAAATCTATCTATAATACGTTTAATAATTTAGAATGAAAGAATGGATCAGCGTCAGATACAGGATATAGTGCTGTCAGCGAAAAATGGCTCTCAGCAGGCGTACCGCTCACTTGTTGCGGAGTTCGGCTCGTCTCTGCTGGGATACTTCTATCGCAATACGGGAAAAATCGACGACGCTGAAGACCTTGTGCAGGAAGTATTTGTCAGAGTCGTCAAAGGGCTTAAGCGGTACAGTGAGCAGGAGAAATTTCATATTTGGCTGTTTCGGATTGCACATAATCTGCTTATCGACTATTGGCGTAAACACAAAATGAAATTGGAGAGCGAAATAAGCAACGAAGAACAAAATAGTTTTAGCCAAAATATAGCAAGCGACGAGATCGACCCTGTATTGGTACTCAGCAATCGCGAACGATACGATGAGCTTCAGCAGGCATTGGAAAAATTGCCTGCGAACCAAAAAGAAGTGCTGTTGATGAGATACTTTTCCGGGCTCTCGTTCGATGAAATTTCCCAAATCAACGGTACACCAATAGGCACATCATTAGCCAGGGCGCATCGGGGGCTTGACAAGCTAAAATCGATATTGCAAAAGGGAAAGGATATCGACAATGAAGCCGAATGAAACCGAACAGATGAAAAATCAAATCGAGCGTCAGATTAGCTTACTTGACGGATTCGACCATCCGAAAATGACAGATACGTTTATCGAGCAGACCGTTGGTAAAATGGTGTATGTATCAACTTTGCACCGTTGGCTTAGCATAGCGGGCAGGGTAGCAGTCGCTGCTTGTATTCTCGTCGGAATTATTTGGTTCACCTTCGATAAATTTAATGCATCCGTGCCTCGATCAAGCCAAACAAAGATAGCATACACCGAGCAAAATAATAATATAGACGAACAAATTGATATGCTGTATGATGAACTCGATAATACTATTACCCTATCGACGGAATTTACCACGCAGAGCAGTGACAAACTCGACAAGATCGGCGAAGACATAAAAGAATTAGACAGGGAGATCAATAATGGCTGACCAAAATCGGAGCATGAATTTTCTGCTTGTTATACTTTTGATATTATGTGTATTGAACTTCGGATTGTGTATCTGGTTAGTCAAGGAAAATTACCATCGTCCGCCTGAATTTTCCGCTGCGCCACCTCCGCCCCCTCCACCTCAGCAGCAGGGATCTTCTTCTATTATTCCGTTGCAACCGCCGCCAAACCAAACACCACGCCAACAGGAGCATCAGCGTCGCGGAATGCGAGGTATGCGTGGAATGCACGGGCGATTTCAGCCGATGATGCAACAGGAACTCGATTCGCCCGAGATGCAAGCGGTATTTAGGCTACTCGGTGAATACTATCCCGAATGGAAGGAAATGTTCGAGAAAGCGAAGGATAGGCAAGGCAGACGACAGCTTAGGCGAAAGTTATGGCGATATTGGCCAAAAATAACCAAACTCGCAGAAACTTACCGCAACGACCCCAAACTTGCGGAAAAACTAATAGAAGACAGCTATATGCGGAATCAAGCGGATAAGCTCGCCAAAGAATATCATCGAACAAAAGACCCCGACAAAAGGGCGCAGATTAAAAAAGAGCTTACCGAGCTTCTTTCTCGCCAATTCGAGGTTCGACAATGGATTCGCGAGCGAAGACTTTCGAATCTCGAGAAACAGATAAAGAAGCTGAGAACGGAACTTCGTCAGCGACTTGAGAAGAGGGATGAATTAATTCGGCATCAGTTGAAACTTCGTTTGGAGCAAGATGCTCAAGATCATAGATGGTGAGCTCTTCCGCTTGTGATACCGGGCTTCTCTGCCACTGCAACGCAAGGCTCAAAAAGCTCACATAAAAATATCCGCACGCAAAGAGTACGAGAAACGGTATAGACATCGGTGCGGTTCCGTAATATAGACACATAAGAATACAGCCGACCATATAAAACCCGAACCCCATCTCAACAAAAGGCAGAAGACTCTTGCGAAATCTAAGCGTCTTTACTTTGCGCTTCCAGTCTTCGTCCTTATCAGTTTGCACGCCGAACTTTGGTGTTCTTACGAATTCTCCGCATTTACCGAAAAATCCTTCGAGGGCAGCTAATGTATTGCTGAGTGAAATTCCTATTCCCAATGCCATCAAAAACGGAAGATATTTCACCTTATCACGCCACTGATTGAAAATCTCGCGTTGAGAGCACAGATAAAATGCACTCGCAGAACACGTCGCTAACAGAAATAGCGATATGTCAAACATAAAACGAGCAATCGTACTATCGGGAAAAACCGTAAGCCTAAGATACAACGCAGGAAACAGCATCACACTCAAAGCGACTATATAAATATAGACGGTGCAACTGGTCAGATGGAAAAACGCTTCGAGTTTGATTTTCCAAGGGAGATTGCTCTTGAGGATCATAGGCAGTAATTTTTTCGCTGTCTGAGCTCCGCCTTTTGTCCATCGATGCTGCTGTTGTTTGAACGCATTGATTTCGGGTGGTAGCTCAGCTGGTGATATGATTTCCGGTAGAAATACAAACTTCCATCCTTTCATCTGTGCCCTGTACGAAAGATCGAGGTCTTCCGTAAGTGTATCGTGCTGCCAACCGCCCGCCTGCTCGATACACTCTCTGCGCCAAATGCCAGCTGTCCCGTTGAAACTCATAAACCGACCCGAACGATTCCTCGCTGTATGCTCTATCATAAAATGGCCATCGAGCAAAATTGCCTGCGACTTGGTCAGCAGCGAATAATCACGATTCAGATGTTCCCATCGCATCTGTACCATTCCTATTTCAGGATTAGTGAAGTAATGTATCGTATTTTTGATAATGTCCTTAGGCGGAAGAAAATCCGCATCGAAGATTGATATAAATTCCGCATCGGTCTGCTTCAGTCCGTTTTCAAGTGCACCAGCTTTGAATCCCTCGCGGTTATCACGATGAATATACTTAATATTAAACCCCTGCCTGCAGTAATGTTCCACTGCCTGACGTGCTATGTCAACCGTATCATCGGTGCTGTCGTCCAATACCTGAATCTCGAGCTTGGATTTGGGATAATCTATCCTGCAGGCATAATCGATTATTCTGCGCGCCACATATCGCTCGTTATACATAGGCAGCTGAACACATACCTTGGGTAGTTCGTTGAAATGCTTGGTGATCTTCGGTCGATTATTACGATATTTGTAATAAAGATATACCAGAATATATCGATGCAACCCATATATCGCCAATAAAACAAGCGTGGTAATATATATGCTGAAGAAAATATAATATGCCGGCTTATACCAACCGGCAAGCTCGATCGATCGACTCACCGTATTGATTACATTACCGCCAAGCTGTGCCAATATCATATTAATCCTCTCTGAATTGTTCTCCGGAAAATTAACGACAAATGCCACCAGAAAATCCAGTTGCTCCGATTATATCCTATAATAATAGGTTAGTCAATTACACAGCGTTTGAACTAAGTATAAATATTTCCCGCAAATTAAAATTGGCTTTATTTGCGCAGTCTGATATAATTTATGCAATGAATTTGATTTTACTATTGACGAAAAGAGAAACAGAACTGTGTTTATAATGATTGAACTCATTATAAATATTTTGGAA
This sequence comes from Phycisphaerae bacterium, assembly GCA_015486815.1. Taxonomy (GTDB): domain Bacteria; phylum Planctomycetota; class Phycisphaerae; order JAAYCJ01; family JAAYCJ01; genus S014-18. The sequence continues at coordinate 3,657 of WFQY01000354.1, forward strand.
ATATAGGAAATACGTGCTATGGAATTGCCAAGAAGAAGCGGGGAAGATAGATTCTTACCTTCGGGATATTTTCGTTCGCTTATGGAAACTCTGCGTAGAAAACCGCAGATCAACCAAGCTTCCGCATTGATTGTGTCCGCGTTCGATAAGACTACGCGAATGATACCTTTTGTCCATTTCGATTGGCATATGGTGCCGTGCGGGCCACGTTCGATATCAGCTGCCCTTTCCGAAGCGGGCTTCGAGAATATCAGACTTGTATTTCAGCTATGGAATCCGAATATCCGATCATCGCAGGCGAAAATCAATAATAATCCGATTGATATGCTGTTGATTTCCAGTATGCAAATCCATACGCGTGCAGCGTTTGAGCTTATAGAGGATGCGTGGACGATGGGTGAAAATCGTCCGCTTATTATTACCGGTGGTCCGAAGGCATGCTATGAGCCATTCGATTATTTCGGACTCGGTGCTGACGGAAATCTTGGTGCGGATATAGTTGTTACCGGCGAAGAGCCTGTGCTGATGGAACTGCTAACCGTACTTGCGGAATTCGGAGCTGGGCGGGGAACTATGCGAGCAGCCTTTGAGCGTGCCCGAGACGCAGGTGCGTTGGAAAATATCCCCGGACTTGTCTATTCTCAGACCGACCGATATGACGGAATGAATCTGGTAAATACAGGCGTTCAGCGGTTGCTGCGTGAGCTTGATGAGCTTCCGATGCCAAGTGTAGGTTATCAAAATATCGAGCCGGCTCATCGGCGTAAAACGCTTAGCTCAAAACCTGCTCCGCTTGATAAGGTATGCAGAGGTAATATGATTGCAACGATGCTTATAACGCGTGGCTGTAAGTATCACTGTCATTATTGTCCGATACCCGCGTATAATCAGGGGACATTGCGATTCAAGAGCCCCGAAAGGCTCATCGACGAGTTCATCGACTCCGTAAAGAAAATGGGCACGCATAATTTTTTCGGAGCGGACGACAACTTTTTCAATAGGCGTCAGTATGTCGAACGGGTGCTTGAGCTGATGGCATCGACCAGCTTGAATAACAAACAGCTCAGGCGGAGTGTCAGATTCTTCACCGAAGCTACCGTAATAGATTTATATAAAAATCGCGATTTGTTCCCATTAGCTAAAAAAGCGGGGCTTTCTTCCGTCTGGATAGGCGTGGAGGATCTATCCGCTAATCTTGTGAATAAAGGTCAGAATCCGAAAATCACCAAAGAGCTATTCGCTGAGATGCTCAAATATCGAATCTCACCGATGGTGATGATGATGCACAGCGAAGACCAACCTTTATATTCGCATGGCACACTTGACGGACTCATAAATCAGGTGCATTTTCTCCGCGAAACGGGAGCGGTAAGCCTACAATGCACAGTCGCTTCGCCAGCGGTAGGCAGTAGATGGATAAGCGAATTATTCGCCCAAAAAGCATTGTTCAAACAGGTAGGAAAAATAAAAATACAAGACTGTTTCTTTGACGGTAATCACGTAATTGCAAGCACTCGCCCCGACCCGTGGCGGACGCAGATAAATATGCTGCGTGGATATGCTGCTTTCTACAATCCCTTGAATCTTGCCCGTTCGCTATTAGATAGAAACACGCATCTTGCCCAAAAACGAATAGGTTGGCAGATTTGGGGTATGGTTACTTTGGCTCGGACAGCCTGGAAGCTTAAGGGATATATTCGTGAGCTTTGGAAAGGGCCTATTGAAAAATGGACTGATTGGCCCGAAAAGTTTAGGCGTGCGGGATCTCCTTATCCGCAGCTTATAACACAAACACATAAGGATGAATCTGCACCTGTGTCAGCTGAATCCGAAATTTTCAGTCATATTCCGAAAGATTCTTTTTCTCACAAAAATAAAGAGTTCTCTTATTGACTTTGCCACTATTGTAAGCTAAAATTTCTCTTCGGATAATAAGTATTCTTGATACCGGTTATATAGAGGTCAATTTATTAGAAAGGGAATGGAACAATGGCAGGAGCCCTTATTGAATTTACGGATGAAAATTTTCAGAGCGAAGTATTGGAATCGTCTCAGCCTGTAGTGGTTGATTTTTGGGCGGAATGGTGCGGACCGTGTCTGGCGATGGCACCTATTTTGGAGCAGCTTGCAAATGTAGTAGCAGGCAAGGCGAAAGTAGGCAAGCTCAACGTTGATAATGCCCGCAATATTGCGATGAGTTATGGAATAAGCGCTATTCCGACGCTAATAATATTTAAAGATGGCAAACCTGTCCGACGATTTGTTGGTCTGACGGGGCTTGAAGATTTACAACGTGCAGTCGAGCAATTAACGGAATAATTGCTGCAAATAGCACTGTAAAACAATAGATTTACTATTTTCGATGATAAAAGTAGCGATAGTTGTCGATCTTGCTATGGCAAGGAAGAAAGAGACACGCATAGCAGGAGTCCTGGGAGATGGCGCTATGTGTTAGCGATGCTTTCCGGAAGAATTTCAAGTCGGACACGGTTGATTTTCCGCTCTTCCGCTTCGATTATGGTAAACAGAAGGTTTCGATATTGGAAGGTCTCACCCGTCTGCGGAATACGTCCGAGACTCGAAAACAAGAATCCCGCAATCGTCTCAAAATCTTCGCTTTCGGGTAGGTCGAGTTTATATTCGTCATTAAGCTCATCTATACGCATTCTCGCATCTATTTCCAGAGTTTTCGAATCAATCTGTTTGATTAGCGGAGCTTCGGACTGTTCGTATTCATCCGCTATCTGTCCGACAATTTGCTCGATAAGGTCTTCGAAGGTAACCAGACCAAGCGTTCCGCCATATTCATCGAGAACGATAGCAACGTGAAGTTTTTTGGCACGGAACTCGTGAAACATATCGCGAACGGATTTTGTCTCCGGAACAAAATAGCACTGCCTCATAATCGAGCGAAGGTCAAATTCATTTACCTGCTCGCCCACAAACGGGAGGAGGTCTTTGACATAAAGCATACCGATAATATTATCGAGATTTTCCTCGTAAATAGGTATTCTGCTATGTCCGTGTTCGGTGGCAAGTTTTTTTATTTCATCAAGCGAAAGATTCACTTCGATAGCGTCGATTTCCGTTCGCGGTGTCATAATCTGTCCGACGTTAATCGTACGCATCTCGATTACCGACTCAATCATTTTTCTTTCCTGCGAATCGACGATACCTTCTTCTTCTCCTTCCTGCACCGCTTCCAGTAATTCCTGTTGGACGGATTCCTCGTCTTCTTCTTTACCGTCGATACCCGAAAGTCTCTTGACGATAAGGTCAGCCCATTTCATAAAAACAAGCACAGGCCAAAATATGGTTCTCGCTATTTTCAGTATAGGCAACGTATAAGCAAGAAACGCTTCGCCTGCGTATTGAGCCCACGTTTGAGGGATGATAACGGAAAATACCGATACCAGCAGTAAAGACAATACAAACGCTTCGACAAATATCCACCAGCTAAGAGAATTGCTTCGCAGAACACGCACGATGAGCAATACCAAAACAAGATTAGCTGCGGTGCGTATTACCGCTGATGTCATCTGAAGGTCTTCTTGATATTCCTGAATGAATTTCAGACGGGAAGGTTTATTTTTTCTATCGAGTATTTCTTCGAGCTTTGATCGGGAAAAATCTCTGATAGCAAAACTGGCACAGGCAAAAAAGCAACTTATCAGCAAAATCGCCCCGAGGGGCAATATTGACCAGATGTCCATAAAATCTCCCTTAATCTGTTCGCCGAAGATGAAACTCCGTCGCCTGGTCGAGTCTTCTTACAGACTCTGTTTTCACCTTCGAACAAACGTCTATGTTATTGGCAAGGCGACTGCCAGTTTAACCCATATAATAC
>WFQY01000355.1 GCA_015486815.1 Phycisphaerae bacterium
CTATCAAATAAAGGATACCTTGGGAATAGATTTAAGTTATGACGATATCGATAGAATTCTGGAGCAGTCTTTAAATATCGCTAAAATAAGATATTCGCACTATGAATAGCAATAATGTAACATGTCATACAATTCGATATGGTCGTGATACTATAGCGTTTGATCTTGAATATAGCCAAAGAAAGACACTTGAAATAAGTGTATATCCAGACTTGTCTGTTAGGGTCAAAGCTCCTATAGAAGCATCCATTTCGGAAATCATAACCAAAATTCAAAAAAGAGCATTATGGATTATTGAACAAAAGCATTTTTTTTCACTATATTTGCCTAAGCAACTTCCAAAACGTTATGTTAATGGCGAGAGTTATGCTTATCTTGGTAAACAATATCGATTGAAGGTAATTGTTTCTAATAAAGAACGTGTTTTGTTGAAAAGAGGGATGTTGCTCGTGTATGTTAAAACGAAGAACAATACCGAAAGAATAAAGCAGCTATTGGAAGGATGGTATAAAGAGCAGGCTAAAAAGAAATTCAAGCAAAGATTAGCACTGTGTGGCAAGAAGCTTGAAAAATATGGTATCACAACTCCGAACATAAGTATTAGAAAAATGTCAAAGCGTTGGGGGAGTTGCTCGAAACACGGAAAAGTAATATTGAACGTTCAATTAATAAAAGCTCCTTCTCATTGTATTGATTATGTGATAATGCATGAACTGTGTCATCTTAAATACTATAACCACAGTAAGGCATTTTACAAATTACTCAATTTAGTCTTACCTGATTGGCAGCTGCGAAAAAAACGCTTGGAACAGGTACAAATTTGACTATAGCGGAAACCTTCGTTATAGCTCCCGCTACATCGAAAGAACAACCGCAGGGGGAAAAACCCTGCGGTAAATGGGGTTTTAAGGAACAGCTATATCGGGGAGTACGGAGTAGCAGGTAAGATGCAAATGCAAAGCTCTCTGTACTTGTATCAGCTTCAATTTTATCATCATAAACTAATCCATAATCAAAGCACCTTTTCTCATCGCTTCGCTGATGTTGGAATAGCGTTTGTCAAGTAGTTGGTCTTCTGTTAGCTCCTGCTCGCTACTATCGATGAGGTTAAGCACATAAAAGATATCATCGTCAGGATAATATCTGATATGTTTTGAACTCTTTACTCCGCCAGTGAGCAGAATGAAACAATTCGATTAAGCTTGTATGTATTAAGATAATGAAGTATTTAAACTTTTCGGTGGTTTTACCACTTTATCTTTCACCTCCTATCGATATATAAATCGATAAGGTTTATAAATGTTTCGGTAAGGTTCGCGGCAGAGGAACTATCACAGCTCAAGTCGTTTCACTATGCATTTTCGCCTCCGTTTGGCTACGATCTTGTGTATTTCCAGTGTTCCGCTCGTATTTCGGCGATTTTCCTTTGGGTAAAGTTTTTGTTTATCTGAGCCTGGGTGCAGTAGGCTTCAATCATCCAGCGTTCATATACCTATTTGATTGGTTTGATCTGTCGCGGCCAAGAGGATTCGACGAAAGTACTTCAGCCGACTGTAGGTACGTATCCACCCCTCAGCGATGTGCCTTGAAGTCATCGAGACGTTTGACGAAAAAGTCAAGCAGGTAAGACAGATGCGATCTGATAATAGGGCAACGCCTGCCAAGTTTCCGACCAATTAGGCACGGTTAGCATTGATTGTCAGACACGAAGATGATTACCCTTGCCCAGCGAACGGTTCTATTTATTGGAAACCCTGTTCCATTCCGCTGGAATTATTTTTTTGTCGTTCTCCAATTCAATAACGTTTAACTGGGAGTCAATGGTAAATGCCTTAAAAGGCTTGTCTTGACATTTACACCGGGGACCAAAAATGAAAAGCCAGCTACTGTTCGGAACACGATGAATTCGCCAAAGTCCTAAATCATGAACTTTCTTCTCGAGTACACATTTTATTTTACTGTCATTATCGTAGTATGAGGCAATAACTCTCAAATCGGCTACAATATGACAAAGCTTACAAAATTCACTACCCCATGTATCTGAATTCTCGTGCTCATAGGCAACTTTAAGCTCCCAGTCTGATTTCTTATTTTTGATGTATCCAATAAGATCTATCCTAAAGTATTCACTATCTACATGAACATCTAAAGTGTTTTCCACATTATTGGAATTTAAAAATTCCTCTATAGCACTTTTTGCCATCGGCATTATTTTGTGGGTCCAAGAACCTATCCCTTGATACGCTTTGTATATTTCCTGAGGATTATTGTCAGCGTAATTTTGCAATTTTTTCGAATAGATATTCCAAAATCTTTGTGCTTCCATTTCTTTTCAGCCAATAACAAAATTGAATTTTATTATCCACCTTGATGTCTCAGCTTTCAAGTCTTTTCACAGGCATCATAATCATTCGATATTGTTGTAACGCCCGAATCATCGGTGTTCTTCTGATGTTCCGAATTTCACCCTGCTTTTTGGCTCTGAAAGCCCAAGACGGTTTTTTCCTCGAAGTTCGTGTCTTCGAATGCTGCGTGGAGGATCTCCCGGCTGATGGTTACCGGATAGCCGTTATTGTATCCGTGAAATAAGTTTGCTGCGGTTTCTTTGTCAGACATTATATGAAGGGCAATCTCGAAAAGTAACAATACCAAAATTACCCCGAGCGAAATTCTATCCCAATTCCATTTTATGGATTGTACCATTCAAAGGACAAAACATCTGACCATTATAACACTATCGCCTTTGATTGAGGCTTATCCGAATCGTCTGGCAAAGACATCCTGAAACGATTCTTGATTAAACAGCAGTTGAATACGATTGGTGTATGACCGCGATACCTTTGTCGAAATCAATATAAGCAGACCAAGGCTCTGAAGATAAGAG
>WFQY01000356.1 GCA_015486815.1 Phycisphaerae bacterium
ATGGCATTTCGGAATAACTATTATGAAAAACAGTCATATTTCCGAATGTCGGTGAGCCAAGGTCTTCCCAAACTTGTCGTATATTTATTTCTGTAATATCTTCGTGTTTTAGCTGACTGTCATAGCTCATCGAATTAGATAAGTCCATTACAACTACAATGTCTCTTGGGATAAGGACAGCTACCGCAGATGCACTTAAATCTGCTGTTCCTTTGCCAAATATTTGTCCGAAGAATAAAGTTAGGGGACCGTTCGGTGAATTGTTCGTCAATCTGACGGTAACTTTAACCGCATCGGGTGGTTCTTCGCCTTCTTCGAATGTATATTTTCCATCATCTCCCATAATAGCACGTCCGAGTTTAACATCGGTTTCTGCTAATGCGGGAGATATTCCACCCACTTTGTTCATAGCAGCGTACACAGCAGCGGTATCGTAAACTGCTTGATGTGATTGATCTTCGTCGGCTAATTGACTCGCTGCTGCCATAGCAGCTGCATCTGCTGTTCGCTGAAGCTGAGCTTTGACGTGGAATGTATATCCGACGTCTATCGCTAGTGCAGCGAATCCGATCATTATAACGCCGGTAACTGCAGTCCATACAATAGTAACCGCACGTCTGGAATAATGATTATTTAATTGTCTTTTTTGTTTCTTCATTAACATAATAACATTTTGCTTCATAACTACTACCCTCCCGGAAATAACAAACTTTCCGATAAAAAGTTTATTTGATATCCGGACCCCATGGGCCTGCTAATGGGCCCGGAGGAATAAACCTTGGTTGAGCTGGTTGCGTACTTGGGCACGTTGTCGGAGTCTGTGCTTCGAGTAGTCCCAGACCATAAAGCTCCCAATCGTCCGGAGCTTGTGTGTCTTGTCCCGGCACATAAGACACCTGAGCAGGATTGAGCGGCGATACGAGGTCGGGAGTAACGAGAATCACCAACTCGGATTGTGATTTTTCAAATCGTACCGAACGGAACAAAGCTCCTAAAACAGGAAGCGAACCTATGCCCGGTACCTTGTTGACGATGCCTCTTACGTTTTCGCTCAACAAGCCTGCAATGGCAAATGTCTGACCTGCACCCAATTCGACAACCGTTTGTGCCTGTCGTTTATTTATCCCCGGTACGGTCAAACCGGAAATCTGCACTGCATTGGTAAAGTCGGGTTCCGAGACTTCGCTGGTAACTACAAGTCTGATTATTTCTTCTGCTTGAACAATAGGCTGAAAGTTGAGTTTGACTCCGAATTCCCGAAATGTTATCGTTAAACCATCCTGACTGGGCGTGGGTATAGGGAGTTCTCCGCCTGCAAGGAATTGTGCTTTATGGCCGGAAATTGCAACTAAATTCGGTTTGGCGAGAACGCGAATCAAACCGTTTTCCTGCATCGCTTGCATAAATAATTCCATCTGTGCTCGTGGTAGCCCGAAATATAAAGTAGTTGTCGGTGAGACACCCATATCACCGCCTATAATCTGGAATTGGTTAGGCGTGCCAATCGGTACCAGTGTGCGTTCCTGCAAGCCGATACTCGTCGGATTTAGCATATTAAGATTGCTTCCACCGAAGGCTTTTGCACCGAAAAACGTACCGTTCAAACCCAATGCACGGATTACCTTTCGCGAGACTTCCGCAACTGTCGTTCTTAGCATTACTTGCTGAGCACCTGCAATTCTTAGTTGATTTTGCACGTTTGCAACGAATACTTTCGCCAACTCGACAATGCGTTTAGCGGTGGGGGCGTCGGGTACCGTTCCGGAGATTACAACGGTGTCGAGCATACTCGAAAGTTTGATTTTGGCACGTGGTGCCGCATCTTTGATAATGGCTGTAAGCCGAGACAAATCGACATCCACCTGAATATCGTATAGCATTCTTGCACCCTTTACATTCCACAACAGAAGCTGAGTAAATCCGAATGCTTTGCCGGTAATGACCACAAGTTTGGGCGATATAACCGAAACGGATGCGATTTTGTCATTGGCGATAGCTGCTCGTTTTATCGGCACTTTAAATTCCATCGCTAATGTTTCGTTGACAGACATCCGTAAGCGTTGTGTTTGTTTATTAAGCTGGTATATTTTAGCTGCTGACGGTTGTTGAGTCTGGCTGAAAGATATGCAAGTGCACGTTAATATAACAGCGATAGCCAAAACGGTCTTATAGTGCCAATCCGACTGTCGTAAAATCATCTTTTATCTCCCTGATTGCTATTTGGTTGTCATTTCTGCCTCTCTTGTGGCAGGTGTTTTTGATGCTAACGAATTTTTATTCGTTGAATGCAAGGTCAGGAACTTCCTGCTCCTGTTCTTGGTTGTTCTGGTAATTATTGTTATTACCTTTTGCCTGTTTGGGCTGTATTCGTTGATCGGAATTTTCCGATGCGAAATAAAGCCTTTCCATTTTATCTCCCGTCATCAGCTCAACCATAAATGGCTGAGGTTTTTTAATTACCGGTTTTACGATAACAGGTTTTGTAATAGCGGATTTTTTCTTGAATGACATACCGACAAGTCCGGTAAGTACATTTGCGAATTTGCTCGAAGGTGAAGACTTATCATTTGCTCCGTTGAGTAATTGATAAAGATTTATTCCTTTTGCCTCAGCAGGTTTTTCATCTATTGCAGAACGCAAAGCGAGACGGATTTTTCCCGTAGAAGCTGCCAGCTGAAGCGTTTCCATCTGGTCGGATTTTATAAGCAGTGTAACCGAACGCGAAAGTTTCGTCGTCGGTGAGTTCGCATCTTCCGGCCGATATGTCTGTCCTACCGCACGAACTTCCACATTTTGTAAGACGACTTTTGAAATATGTTCGAGTTTACCGTCGTGCCTTCTTATCCTGAAAGTTGCGATTACATCAACCCGTACTCCCGGCCGCAGAAGGCCAGCTACTCCGGTGTATTCGTCCACCTTTACAGCTACTGCACGATAACCTTTCGGTATAATTCCTTCAAGTCCCTGTCCGGGACCGACCATAGTTTTTAGAATTGGCGTCTTGGCAGCTAAACTTACACGTAAAGTTTTTCCTATCAGTTCCTTCTTATCGGAAACCGCATTGTCAGGTACCAATTTTTTAGGCATACTGGCAATTTCAATG
>WFQY01000357.1 GCA_015486815.1 Phycisphaerae bacterium
CGATATTTTTCAATACCTTCTCGGAGGAAAAGTTTGCTCAGCTCATCCTGTGTAAAATCAAGGAGATGTTGTTTTTGGTTTTTGGGATTCATATGATTTTACGATTGTCTCAAATTGACCTGACGAAACGAAATTTTCGAATTCTTCGAGAGAAAGGAAATTTCTGTTTGATAAAAATTTTATTACCCAATTTTCTGTCATAGGTGAGATGGTAAATATGATTTTTCCCGCTTGATATGCCTGCCAAATTTCGATTGCGGTACCAAGGCTAGCTTGCGGCAAGAATGCAATAAGGACGTCCGTTTGCGATGCCTTTTCCATCAGTTCCAAGAATACTTTTTTGCCGAGCTTATCATCATAGTCGATGCTGTTCGGGTGATTTTCGAATGGGCAGAAGATTTTCGCATCGGGCAAAAATTTCGTAAGTATAGTTTTGATTTTTGTCCGATAGTCTTGGCTATAAATTCCCCTTCCCCTGTCGGAGCCTTGAATAATGCCTGCGATAAAAACTTTAATATCCATCTCGATTTTCAACTTTTATGATATTCTTGAATAGGCTTAACAGACCAGCCGACGTTTTTCAGTGCTTTGATCGCTATCGTTACCGCCCTCGCGCCGGTAACAGTAGTATAGATAGGAACCTCGTGCAGGATAGCAGCTGCCCGTATCTTGCCTTCGTCGGTGCTTTGACCTTTACGCGTAGGTGTATTTATCAGCATAGCTATCTCGCCGGCTTCTATAAGATCGATGATATTCGGTCGTTTGCCTTCGGAGATTTTAGGTATAAGCTGACATGGAATATTCGCTGACCGAAGAACATTGTAGGTGCCTTTGGTGCAAATGAGATTGAATCCCATATTCGCAAGGTCTCGGGCGATCGGTTCGATAAGATTTTTGTCAGCGTCGCGAAGTGAGAAGAATACATTGCCTTCGGTAGGAATAGGCAGCGACAGTGCCATTTGACTTTTTGCAAACGCAATCGAGAATCTGTCATCGATGCCCATTACTTCGCCTGTCGATCGCATCTCAGGACCTAATATCACATCGACGCCCGGGAATTTGATAAACGGAAAGACTGATTCCTTTACACTTGAATGTCGTGGCCAAGGTGTTCGTGTTATGCCTTGGTCTTTTAGGGATTTTCCGAGCATTACCTTGGCAGCTACCTTCGCCCACGGGATACCCGTCGCTTTGCTTACGAACGGTACGGTGCGCGAAGCTCGCGGATTGACTTCGAGAACGTAAATCCGCTCGTCTTTGACAGCGAATTGAATATTCATCAGTCCGCGAACATCGAGTCGGCGTGCTAATGCGACAGCTTGATCGATTATCTGATCGACGATCAGATGCGAAAGAGAATATGGCGGTAGTGCGCAAGCGGAATCGCCACTATGGACGCCAGCTTCTTCGATATGCTCCATTACGCCTGCGATTACGACATCCTTACCGTCAGCGACAGCATCGACATCGACTTCCGTCGCTAATTCAAGAAATTTGTCTATCAAGACGGGATTGTCTTTCAACGGCCTTTCGGAATATTCTTCTGCTTCGCGGATAAAATTCGCTAATGTCTTATCGTCATAGACTATCTCCATTCCACGTCCGCCGAGCACAAATCCCGGACGAACGAGAACGGGATAGCCAATCTCGTTTGCGACTTTTATCGCTTCGTCAGCGTTTGTAGCGGTGCCGTTTGGCGGCTGACGCAGGTTAAGCTCCGTTAAGAGCTTTTTAAATCGTTCCCTGTCTTCCGCGAGATATATCGAATCGACACTTGTGCCGATGATAGGCACGCCAGCGTCAGCTAATCCGCGCGAGATGTTAAGTGGTGTCTGTCCGCCAAACTGAACTATCACGCCTGCTGGCTTGACGTTATCGCAGATATTGAGGACATCTTCGAGTGTCAATGGCTCGAAAAACAGCAGATCGGACGTATCGTAATCGGTACTTACCGTTTCGGGATTAGAATTTACCATAACAGCTTCGTAGCCTTCTTCCTGAACAGCGAAAGCTGCATGGACACAGCAATAATCAAATTCTATACCTTGACCGATTCTGTTCGGGCCACCGCCAAGTATTACTATTCGTTTTTTGTCGGATTTTCTTACTTCGCTGTCGCACCAGTTTGTGGTTTTAACCTTACCCGTTTTGTCAACGACAGTAGCGGGCTTTTCGTAGGTGGAATAGTAATAGGGTGTATATGCCTCGAATTCAGCTGCACAGGTATCGACCAACTTATAGACAGCTTCGATGCCTTTTTGCTTGCGGAATTTTCGCACCTTATCTTCGGAGCTGTTCCATATATTAGCCAGCTGAATGTCGGAATAGCCGAGACTCTTTGCCTGCCTGATAATATCGACCGGTACCTGCTCGAGCGATTCATATTGCGTAAGCTCATCTTCGAACTCCACAAGCTCTTTGATGTTTCTGAGGAACCAGCGGTCTATTTGCGTTAGCTGATGTACCTGCTCGATAGACCAGCCCATCTTAAAGGCATATCGAATATAGTAAAGCCTGCCCTGACAAGGATTTTCCAGTTTGTCTTCAAGGACATCTTCGGGGATGGGAAACTCGCTTGCGGATTCCTCACGCACATCGGCACTGTCGTCGGGTTTAGCTTTTATAGCAGGTTTAGCTCTATTCAATGTTCGTTTTCTACTCGCAAGCCATTTGTCGTTTCGATCAAGCCCCAGTCCGAATCTCCTTATCTCCATCGAGCGAATTCCCTTTTGCAGCGACTCTTTGAATGTCCGCCCGATACTCATCGCTTCGCCTACGCTTTTCATCTGCGTTGTCAGAGTCTCGTCAGCTTCGGGAAATTTCTCAAATGTCCATCGAGGGATTTTAACTACGCAATAATCGATGGTCGGCTCAAAGCATGCGGGGGTCTCTTTCGTTATATCGTTTGGTATCTCGTCGAGAGTATATCCGACAGCGAGCTTAGCTGCTATCTTAGCGATGGGAAAGCCGGTCGCTTTGCTCGCTAATGCTGAGCTTCGCGAGACACGCGGGTTCATTTCGATTATCACCATCCGCCCCGTTTTCGGGTCGATTGCAAATTGTATATTCGAACCGCCCGTCTCGACGCCTATCTCGCGAATGACAGCTATCGCTGCATCTCGCATCCGTTGATATTCTTTGTCGGTAAGCGTCTGAGCGGGTGCAACGGTGATACTATCGCCCGTATGCACGCCCATCGGGTCGAAGTTTTCTATACTGCAGACAATGACGACATTGTCGTTTTTATCACGCATTACCTCAAGCTCATATTCTTTCCAGCCGAGGATTGATTCTTCGATGAGAATTTCCGATATGCGTGAATATTCAAGTCCGCGTGCGACGAGCGATTCAAATTCCTCTTTCGTTTTTGCAATTCCTCCGCCATGTCCGCCAAGAGTAAAGCTCGGGCGAATAACACAGGGCAGACCTACGTCCTCGATGATTGCTCGGGCATCGTCCATAGAATATGCCAATCCGCTTTTAGGAAGTTCCAAGCCTATCGATTCCATTGCTTGCTTGAATAGTTTGCGGTCTTCCGCTTTGTGAATCGCCTGGCGTGATGCGCCAATCATCTCGACGTTGTATTTTTCGAGTAGCCCTCTGTCTGCAACTTCGACAGCGGTATTCAGACCTGTTTGTCCGCCAAGCGTAGGAAGCAAAGCGTCGATAGGTTCGCCCGCCTCTTGCTCTTGTTGAAAAATACGTTCGATAGCGTCAGCTGTTACCGGCTCGATGTATGTTCGGTCGGCAAATTCGGGGTCGGTCATAATCGTAGCGGGATTGGAATTGATAAGAACAATTTTATATCCTTCTTCACGCAACGCTTTGCACGCTTGCGTTCCGGAATAGTCGAATTCGCACCCTTGGCCTATGATGATAGGTCCCGAGCCGATTATCAGAATTTTGTTTATATCTGTCCTTTTTGGCATAAATCTCAGGTAATTTATTTTTGGTATTATATCAAGTAGCTATGCTTGTGTCAGTCTAAATTGAGCAAAGATTATCAGATATTTTTAGCAAATTCAACCTTTAATAAAATTCGATTAACAATTTTGGATAGCGGGATATAATAA
>WFQY01000358.1 GCA_015486815.1 Phycisphaerae bacterium
GATAATAACGATACCTATCCCATAGGTCATATGTGGCAGGGAAATTTGCCGGGCAGGCTGATTCCGCCTGATAATTTAAATCCGTATATTCCTATTTTGCAAAATACCAAAAAATGGACGTGGACATGTCCGTCAGACCCCAATCCTCGTTGTTGGACCTATAACGGGGCAGCTACTTCGTGGACATGGGCGTCTGACCCATATTGCCAGATGGAGGGTGTTCATTGCTATACGTCTTACGGAATGTGTTCAGCAGATATTACGATTGGTGAAACATATGCGGATGGGTTCGGGGTCTATGACTGGACGAGCAGTAATTATTCAGCTCACGGAATGAAGCCGTCCAGGCGGGCATCGGAAATTATCGATCCATCGGTAGGGTGTATCTATGCTGACACCTATGTATCTATGTGGAATATAAGCAGTATTTGTGTGCAGAGAACGGGAATAGTGTCTGAGATTCATCGAGGGGGGTGTAACGTTACGTTTCTCGATGATCATGCTGAATATGTCAAAAAGAAAGCTCCGGGATATTGGGGCAGAGAAACGCTGCCTATAAAAATGTATCAAGTTGCAGAACCTGTGAATTAAAAGAATAAAGTTAGTAGCCTTTTTTTTGGAAACAACCGATATGAAAAAACTCCTCATACCTGTTTTTGTGATGCTTTGTATTTGTAATGTTGATGGGAAGGTTCTCCGATTCGATTTCGGTGGCGGTGCACAACGGCCGAACTGGGTTTCTGTTAAATCCGATGACAGCAGACTCAGCGGGGGGAAGGTTTTCGGGGAACATTGCAAGATTCCGGATTACAACGCTCTCGCAAAGGCAAAAAAAATACCTGCAATCTGTCCGACATCGCTTGATTGTGATTTTATAGCTGGCACTGAACCGACAAAATTTTCCGTATCCGTACCTGACGGGAAATATCATTGCTATTGTTTGTTTGGATATGCAAACACAAAATATAATCCCAATAGGCCTTATTATTTTGATACAACAATAAAAGTTAATGGCGTGCTTGAGGACACGGTAAGAATCCGTTGTGCAGGGGTGATTTTTCACAGGACATTTGACTGCAAAGCTAAAAACGGCAGACTGGAATTTGAATTTTCAACTAATGGTGTGCAATGGATAATATCAGCAATTATGATTTATGCCGATAAAGATGCACCGCAAGCTGAAACTGAAATCCGGCAAATTAATAATGAAATGATGTTTCTTCCGAAACCACTTGCAAAGTTATGGAAGCTTCGTAAAAGATTGATAAAAGAGAAACTTGCAAGTCTTACTCCTGAAGAAGAAGGCAAAGGATATGTTGTTTATCATCGCGGTTATCTGAACGAAATCTATCCCGACTCTAAACCCTCGCGAGCGGAGATACAGGCTGCTGAAAAGTTGTCAACTTTTACGACACCTGGAGAATTTGAACCGATTACCTTCTCGATATACAGTCTGAAGAAAATGAAACTTGTTTCTGCGAGTGTGTCGATACCCGGTGTATCCGCGAAAATTTCTTATGAAGTGTGTGTGCCGTACAAAGAAGGCGGATACAATTCGTCCCCAACGGGTTACTATCGAATAGCACCATCGTATCTTCAGCCAATAAATAATCAACCTGTAATACTACGGGAAGCAGCGAGTGTACGTTTCTGGATAGTAACCCATGCCAAACCATCTGTTAAACCCGGCATAAAACGAGGCTATGCTACGTTGCAATTTGCTGATGGTACGAGACGGACCCTTCCTCTTGAACTCGAGGTCTTACCGTTCCGATTAGAGAATCCGCCTGATATTACTTATAGCGTATATTATGATACGCCCCTGTGGTTTTTCCTTGCGGGCAGTCAATATGCCAATTACCCTCAACGGGCAAAACTGTCCAAATTAGTCGAGCGATATACACGATCTTTGCTGGCCGACATGCACGCTCACGGGATGAATGCGCTTAGCGTGCCAGTAACGTGGAATGTACAAAACGGCAAACCGCAAGCTGCCTGTGAGTCTATTAGTCGTCGCCTGTTTGCCATGTATCGTGAATATCATCTCGATAAACTCTCGCTTTACTGGCGGTTTAAGAAGCCTGAAATACTAAAAGCAATTCACGCAGAAATACTCAAAGAACAATGGCGGCACATGCCAAAAAATCTCCGGAACCCGAAATTTTATGC
>WFQY01000359.1 GCA_015486815.1 Phycisphaerae bacterium
AAAAGCATTTCACGCCAGCAATGGAGTTGATAAAATAAGAAACAGTTTCTTAATACAAGCAGATATTGAAAAAGAAAAAATCATAATGCGGAAATTTCTGATAGTTATCGAAAAAGCAGGTAAAAATTATTCAGCTTATTCGCCTGATTTGCCCGGTTGCATCGCAACCGGAAAAACACGCAGAGAAGCGGAAAAACGAATGTATCAGGCAATTAAAATGCATATAAACGGATTAAAGGAAGATAATTTGCCAATTCCTCAGAGTTCCGCAAGTGCGGAATATGTTCTTGTATCATAAAATTGCCACATATTCGCAATTATTTTCGTAAAGGAAGATTTATGGCGAGAATAGGAGTTTTTGTCTGTCATTGCGGAGAAAACATATCAGCTACCGTCGATGTCGAACGTGTAGCGGAAACACTCGCTCACCATCCGGGAGTGGCGTATTCTACAGACTATAAATATATGTGTTCCGACCCAGGCCAAGAGCTTATTCGCAAAGCGATTCGCGAGCATCGTCTTACAGGTCTTGTCGTAAGTGCATGTTCACCGCAGATGCACGAACGGACATTTCGAAAAGCTTGTGCGGAAGCGGGGCTTAATCCGTACCTCTGTGAGATGGCAAACATTCGTGAGCATTGCTCGTGGGTGCATACCGATAAAGAGCAAGCGACGGAAAAAGCAATAGAGATTATCCGTTCGCTGGTGGAAAAGGTAAAGCGCAACAATGAGCTACATCCGATTCACGTGCCTGTAACTCGCAGAGCATTGGTAATAGGCGGTGGAATTGCGGGAATACAGGCTGCTCTCGATATCGCAAACGCAGGTCAGGAAGTTGTACTTGTCGAACGCCAACCGTCGATAGGCGGACATATGGCTCAGCTGTCGGAAACATTTCCAACGCTTGACTGCTCGCAGTGTATATTGACACCGCGAATGGTCGAAGTAGCTCAACATCCGAAGATAAAACTTTATACATACGCCGAAGTTGAGCAGGTAAGCGGGTTCATCGGAAATTTCAAAGTCAAACTGCGTCTGAAAGCTCGCTATGTTGATACGGAAAAATGCACGGGCTGCGGGCTGTGCATTACGAAATGTCCAGCTAATAAGATTCCATCCGAATTCGATTGCGGATTAGGTAATCGAACTGCTATTTATACACCTTTCGCACAAGCAGTGCCGAATAAACCCGTTATTGACAGCGACAATTGCATATATTTTCAAAAAGGTAAATGCAAAAACTGCCAGCGTGTCTGCCCGACCGATGCAATCAATTATGAAATGCAGGATGAATTTATCGAAATCGATGTCGGTGCGATTATCGTAGCGAGTGGTTTTGATGTACAGGATACCAATATTTACGGTGAATATGGCTATGGCCGATATCCGAATATAATTACGTCGCTTCAGTTCGAGCGATTAGCTTCCGCCAGTGGACCTACCGGCGGAAAGATTCTTCGTCCGTCCGATGGTAAAGAGCCAAAGACGATTGTTTTTATTCAGTGTGTAGGTAGCAGAGACCCTGCAAAGGGATTGAAATATTGTTCTAAAATCTGCTGTATGTACACAGCTAAGCACATGATGCTTTATAAGCACAAGGTGCACGATGGCCAAGCGTATAACTTTTATATGGATATAAGAGCCGCTGGTAAAGGTTATGATGAATTTGTCAGACGGGCGATTGAGGAAGACCATGCTTGCTATCTTCGCGGACGCGTGAGTAAAATCTATCCCGACGGCGATAAACTCATAGTTCGTGGTGTTGATACTCTTTCGGGCAGGCCTATGGAAATCGCAGCGGATATGATAGTATTAGCGACCGCAGCTATTCCACAAAAAGACGCAGAAAAACTCGCGCAGACCGTAGGTGTGGGATATGACGAAAATGGTTTTTTCAACGAAGCACATCCGAAACTCAGGCCGGTGGAAACAACCAAGGCAGGTGTATTCTTAGCAGGTGCTTGCCAAGCGCCAAAAGATATTCCCGAAACCGTCGCACAAGCGTCAGCTGCTGCAAGTAAAGTCATCGCTCTCTTTAGCAATGACGAACTCGAACGTGAGCCTATCATTGCAAAGGTCGATGAAACCCAATGCGTAGCGTGTTGGGGCTGTTATCAAGCCTGTCCGTACGGTGCTATTGAGAAAAAAGATATTACCGACCGAGCGGGAAATATCATCAAGCAAGTCGCACAAGTCAACGCTGGACTATGTCAGGGCTGTGGTATTTGCGTTGCATTCTGCCGCTCCGATTGTATCGACCTCGAAGGGTTTTCCGAGCAGCAGATATATGCACAAGTGATGGGAATGTAAAAATTCATTGCTTGCGGGGAATATTTTTGGTAGGGTTATGTTTTCATCGATAATCGCGGAGCATTTTTCTTTATGGGTAAAACAGAGCAGCAATCGGAACATCATTGCACGCTTTGCGGCAGTTGTGGTCTAAAGCCCAAAGACGGAGTTACCATAAGTGGCTTTCGATTGATTTTAAGTGCATTTGTTGTTTTCATTATGCCTTTGTTTTTTGCTGTAATATCAGCTAATATTGTTCACATTTATTATAACAAAAACAATTTTCCCGTTACGATATTAGCTGTTGTAGCTGGCATAATTTTAGGAATATTATTGGCGAAATTGATTGTGAAGTTGATTATACGCAGTGTTCCTCATCAGGATTAAGGTAATAATAAATGATAGCAGAAAAGATAAAAGCATCGCTTACGGGTAAAAAAGTATTCGAAAGAGGAGTGCACCCCGATGATTTCAAGTCAGCGTCGTCGGAAGTGCCGATAAGTGTTATTACGCCACCAGACCATATATTGATTCCACTACAGCAGCATATCGGAGCGCCGGCTCAGCCGATAGTCAAAGTTCGCGATGAAGTTGAAATCGGAACGAAAATAGCAGAGCCTGGCGGGTTCGTATCTGCTGCTATTTATTCGAGCGTCAAGGGTAAAGTAGCAGCTGCCACTACGACGCTTGTAGCTTCTGGCCAACGTGTAGCTGCAATGCCAATCAACGTTGACCATTCCGCTGATGGGCAGATGGAAACATTGCTGCGGGAATATCTCTCGGTTGATGACAATGCTCGCGATGTTGAGCAAATCGAACCCGACGAGATTGTAAACGCTGTTGCTGACGCTGGCATTGTCGGAATGGGCGGTGCGACGTTTCCGACGCACGTCAAACTCAAAGTAAAGCCCGACACGCATATCGATACTTTTATTCTCAACGGTTGCGAATGTGAACCGTTCCTGACAGCTGACGATAGATTGATGCGAGAAGGCTCGCAAGCGGTTGTTCGTGGCTTTGCTTTAGCAATGCGGGCGGTGAATGCCAAACGCGGAATAATTGCAATCGAAGACAACAAACCACAGGCAATCGAAGCGATGCGACAAACATCCGCTCAGTTTGCTAATATGGAAGTTGTGGTTTGTATGACGAAATATCCGATGGGTGGCGAACGACAGTTGATATGGACTACGCTAAGGCGTGCAGTACCGACAGGTGGCCTACCTCTTGACGTCGGTGTAATTGTGATGAATGTTGGCACGTCAGCAGCCCTTGCCAACGCTGTCGATAGAAAACGTCCTTTGACGCACAGAATAGTCACGGTAACCGGTGCGGTAAAACAGTCTGGCAATTTCTTCGTGCCGATAGGTACGCCTATTTCATATTTGATAGAACAGGCAGGTGGCCTTCGTGAAGATGCAGCTGAGGTGATTATGGGTGGTCCTATGATGGGTGTATCGATGCCCGACCTAACCGTGCCGGCAATCAAAGGAACGAGTGGCATTACGGTATTATCAAAATCGCAGGTAAAAGCTCGCGAAGAAGCAAGTTGTATCCGTTGCGGACGATGTGTCGATCATTGCCCGCTACATCTTATGCCGACAAAAATTGCACATGCGGTTAAGTTCAGGGATATCGAACTGGCACAACATTACGATATGACTGCGTGCATAGAGTGCGGATGTTGCAGCTATGTTTGCCCCGCTGGCATTCCGCTGGTGCAATACATAAAATCCGGAAAAGCAATGTTTATGCGTATGAAAAAATTCAATAACTGACGATGAAGCAATTTTCATAGAGGAAATAAGCGGTGTCTGAAACAAATGAAGAAGTAAAATCAGAAAAGAAATCTCAGCAAACAGGTGAATTATACGTTAGCCCTTCGCCGCACCTGTCAGACCCTGCAACTACCAGACGACTAATGCTCGATGTGATTATCGCATTGATGCCGACCTTTATAGCAGCTCTGATTTTCTTTCGGGCAAATGCAATAAGGTTGGTTGTGATATGTTTGGTCAGTTGCCTCATTACGGAATATGTGTTTAATAAGATACGCAAAAAACCCAATAGTCTGACAGATTTCAGCGCGGTGGTAACTGCGTTGATACTCGCATTCACCTTACCGCCAAATTTACCGGGCTTTGCAGCTGCTATCGGTTCAGTGGTTGCTATCGCTATCGGCAAAATGATATTCGGCGGGCTTGGCCATAACATTTTCAATCCTGCGATGGTCGGCAGAGCATTTCTGATGGCGGCATTTCCGGTATTGATGACCACGTGGATTGCACCTGCCGACATTCATCACAACGATATTTCATCGGGAAAATCGCAAGCTGACAAAGTCGCTGCTGTCTCGCAAGCAACACCTTTAGCGATGCTAAAACCGGGAAAGCCCGGCAGGAAGATGCCAAATGCTTTTGACTTATTCATCGGCAAAACGTCGGGCAGTCTCGGCGAGACATCAGTGCTTGCACTGCTTATCGGTGCGATTTATCTGCTTGCACGAAAGACGATAGATATTTCCATTCCGTTCGGTATGCTCGGAGCAGCTGTGCTTTTCGGAGGGATTGCATATTTAGCTGCACCGGGTAAATTTGCCAATCCGATGTTCCATCTCGGTGCCGGCGGACTCATTTTCGGTGCATTTTTCATCGCTACCGATTTGGTTACCACACCGCTTTCTGTTAAGGGCAGATGGATTTTCGGTGCAGGCTGCGGAATTTTGACGATGGTCATAAGGCAGTTCGGTACATATCCGGAAGGTGTGATGTTTTCGGTTTTGATGATGAATGGCCTTGCACCTTTGATTTCAAGATGGACTACACCAACTCCATTGGGAGGGCACGCCCGTGGGTAATATGATAAAGCAAACATGGCTTGTATTGATATTAGCGATAATCTTCGGCCTTGCGCTTGCGTTTACTCAGAAAGTAACCGCTAAGCATATTATGGAAAACAGACAGCGTCAGATTCGTGAGCTTTCGCAATTGGCAAGTATCGGCGAGCTGACTTACGATACGAATGGTAAACCGCAATTCAAGATAGAATTAAAGCCACTGACCGATTTGAAAAAACAAGGACTTATAGCGTATGAGATTCACCCGATAAATTCCGACAAAATTATCGGATATTCGTTGATAGGCGAAGGTATCGGATGGGACAGATTAAAATTACTGATAGCGCTATCGGGTGATTTGAAAAAAATTACAGGTCTTGAGATTGTCGATTCGCGCGAGACGCCAGGCCTTGGTGCGAGAATAGTGCAAGATTGGTTTCGCAAACAATATCAAAAGCCCACAGCGAAACCGCTCGAACTCGTAAAGCATAAACCGCAAGGCGAATATCAGGTACAAGCGATTACC
>WFQY01000360.1 GCA_015486815.1 Phycisphaerae bacterium
ACTTGGCCCTGGGATTGATCTGCGGCAACAAAAACGCTCTAATACCTGACTATATAGCAACTTATACCTCTCCCTGTAGAAAAATAAAATCTGCGTAGCCAGGAAATATCTTCTATTACTTTTGCTTTTTCGTTGACATCATCGTTTGGGTATAATACATGATAGTGAGGTGTGTCGTATAACATACTGTTCGATTCAGGAGGAACAATGAAAGGATTCTGGATTGTTGCTTTGATTCTTGTATGTTTCACTGGGTGTGCGCAACAAGTACTACCTCAAATATGGGGGCATCTTGGTGAAATAAAAGACATTCTATTGATTTTGGCATTGGTTTGTGCTCCTTTCGTTACGCTGTTTGTGTATTTGAAGTTTGCACCAGTCATAAAAATATCAATCGACAGCAAGAGAGTTAATGACACAACGGTTCTGCTTATAATACAGATTGAGAACTCCTCAAAGGTGCGCGTTGCAATCAAGAAAGATCTATCTAATAAAACCGGAAGCAATATTCTTCTCCAATCATTCCAACACAATAGAGATGAAATTAACAAATTAACGGAGTTCCTGCCTTTTTCAAAAGAATGGTTTGAAAAGAAAAACTATCCAGGAGAATGGGGAGATCCAGAGATTATTTTTGAAACAACAGAGTGGATATATCCAGGCGAGGTAATTGCGATAGAAAGGCCAGTATTTCACAATCAAAGCAAAGTTTTACATGTTGGAGTGCAGGTGCACGCTCGGTTTGGGTTGTTTGAATTGGCTCCTGTTAGGCATCTTACGCAGCGTTGGACATGTGTGAGATTTTTGGTGTAAAAAATGGCTAACAATGCCATAAACTCGGATGTCAAAAAGCTGCGCCGCTTTGCTCTGCGTCATCCCTCTCGCGTCATGGCAGACGTTAGGCATACACCATACCTTCTCAGAATAGATTACCGTAAAGTCGAATTTTTCCCGATGTTCCGTCAAAAAGTTCATTCGGATTTAGCGAGGCGGGTCATGTAGTCTGGCAGGCTTATTTTGTGGGATTTGGCGAGTTTTTCTAATGCGGAATGTGTAGCTCGGGACTGACCCTGCGAGCAGAGAACACTATCCAACTACGCTCTTTTTAGCCAGCAGATGTTGTTTACTGACCCGCAGAAGCAAAAGCAGGAAAGGCGGGGTAAGACATTTGATAAGATTAGAGGTAAATTCGGACATGATGCCCTCAGAAGAGGAAAATAACAATCTGGACGAGCTGTTTTCCAGACTGGCAAAATCGAAGTTTCGCAGCAGGTTCAAACTTGGTAAGAAAGAGCAACAATACCTGCAGGAGAAGGGGTTTTTGGAGATTGAGAGGCACGCTCGCGAGTTCATCAGGGAACGTTTAGCCCCGGCATTGCCAGCAAAGGATGGCAGGCAAACACCGATGAAAAACCACCCTGTGTTTATAGCTCAGCACGCAACTGCGACCTGCTGCAGGGGGTGCCTGAAAAAATGGCATCGAATCGGGATGGGCAAAGACCTGACCCCAAAGCAGATAGATTATATTGTTTCTGTGATAATGTATTGGCTTCGTCATTCCAGCGATTCCAGCGATTAACCCCGCCCGGTCAAACCCGAACATTGTCAGTCCGGAGATGTTACCCGATTGTTTGATGTCTGCGGAGATTCTGTTGTGAATCGCTTTGGAGTATCTGCGGTTAGTACCATTGGAATGTACTGCCACCGTGAGCATTTCATTTTTATAGGTGGCTGGAAAGATTACCTTTGAGTGTTTTCCGGACGAGGCTATGCAATACAATTTTCCAAGTTTGCGGGCATTACTTTGTTCAATTAAATTGCTCATGAACTGCATCAATCGAAAAGGGCGGTGCTGATATATCGTTCAGCGGTATCCGGTAGCAGGACGACAATAAGCTTGCCGGCATTTTCCGGTCGATTCGCTACTTTCAAAACTGCTGCCGTCGCTGCCCCCGAAGATATTCCCGCAAAGATACCTTCTTCTTTGGATAATCTTCTGGCCATCTCGAACGATTCGGCGTTTGTGATTCGTATTACCTCATCCAGAACCTCCCTGTTTAGAACATCAGGAATAAAACCAGCTCCAATCCCCTGTATCATGTGCGGGCCAGGCTTACCCCCCGAGAGAACCGCAGAGTCGGCAGGCTCAATTCCTATGCACTGCACTGAAGGGTTGTGAGATTTGAGTGCTTCACTCACTCCGGTAATCGTTCCGCCGGTACCGATTCCCGCTATAAAAATATCTACCTGCCCGTCTGTGTCTTTCCAAATTTCCGCAGCTGTTGTTTCTCTGTGTATTTTCGGATTGGCAGGATTTTGAAACTGCTGGAGTATGAATATTCCTTCTGCCTGTCCTGCGATTTCAACAGCTTTATTCACCGCACCGGTCATTCCCTCTTCTGCGGGGGTTAGAATGAGTTCAGCTCCGAGCATCTCGAGTATCTTCCTTCGCTCGGTCGTCATCGACTCGGGCATGGTAAGGATAAGATTGTATCCCTTTGCCGCAGAGACCCATGCGAGGGCAATTCCGGTATTTCCGCTTGTCGGTTCAATGACCGTATCACCCGGCTTGATCTTCCCTTCACGTTCCGCAGTCAGTATCATACTTACTCCGATGCGGTCCTTGACGCTGCTTGCGGGATTGAAAAATTCCAGTTTGGCAACGATTTTTGCCTCGCTGTTATTTACTATCCTGTTCAGTTTGACCAAAGGCGTTCTACCAACCAGTTCTGTCATATCTGCTGCTATATTCATTTTGAAATCCTCAAATATTAAGTTAAAAGTTTATTTTTACCACACAATGGGCAATCTGGATTACGGGTTACTTTAATCGGCCGAAAATTCATTTCGAGTGCATCGTAAGTCAGTAATGTATCGGTCAGTAACTTGCCAATACCGAGTAGATATTTGATCGCTTCGGTCGCCTGGAGCGAGCCAATGACACCCGGCAAGATTCCCAATATTCCCGCTTGCGAACATGACCTTGCAACATCGTCGGGCGGGAGCGAATTGAAAATACATCTATAGCAGGCTGTCTTGCCCGGCAATACGGTTATCATCTGTCCGGAAAATTTCAAGACCCCTGCATGTGAAAAGGGCACTTTTTCGAGATAGCAGGCATCGTTAATAACAAACTTTGCTGGAAAATTATCGGTAGCATCGATGACGAAATCGTAGTTTTTGACGAGTTCGCGTATATTATCCGCATTTACCATCTGATGATAAGTTTTAACGGTTACATCGGGATTGATTGCTCGCATCGTATTCGCTGCGGATATGACCTTCTCGAGACCCACATCGTTTGTGTGGTGAATTATTTGTCGCTGAAGATTCGTCAGTTCAACCTCGTCTCCATCGACAATTCCGATTGTCCCTACACCTGCGGCAGCTAAGTACAACGCAGCAGGCGAACCTAAACCCCCCACGCCAACAATCAGCACCTTTGAAGCGAGAAGTTTTTCCTGTCCTGCTTCGCCCACCTGTTCCAATATTATGTGTCTGCTGTATCTTTCGATTTGTTTTTCACTGAGCATCACTGTCCACCTCCCGATCCTTACGCAGGCATTCAACCGATACCATCTCAGGCATTTTCACTTTTTGCTCGATCAAAAGCTGTCTTACAGTTAAACCTTCCGCTAAGTTACTTTCGTTATCATTCACAATAAGTTCCATTTTTTTATTCCTGAAACTCAAATACTGTAATTCAAAGCACGTCTGTCTCTTTTAGCCTGCTCAAACTTTACGAGGTCTGCAAAATTTTTACGCTCGCAGACCGCACTAACCGCTTCGTTCACCTCCCGCCAAAGGGACTTAATCGCTTCGGTTCCAGCTGCTGTGGTATTATCCTCGTCGGGAACTATGGCAATCGGGCCCTCGATATATTCAATAATTTCACATATTTTCAGGTCCCGGGCATCGCGGGCAAGGACATATCCTCCCTCGTTTCCACGCTTCGATTCGACAAAACCGCCATGCTTGAGGTCGTTGAGGATAATCTCCATAAAGCGCCTCGATACATTCTGGGCCTTTGCGATTTCCTGTGTCCTTATCGGACCGCACTGGTCTCGCCAGGCAAGCTCAAAAACCGCTTTCAGTGCATACTGACATTTTTTGGATACTTTCAAGTCATAGTCCTTTTTTTATTTATTCATACCTCATCAATACAATCGGAATAGTAGTATAATAGCACGGGCAAGATATAAAGTCAATATTTTTTTGTATAAAATTTCAAAAAATTTCAGCGTCTCATCTATGTAAGCGGAATTTAGGGCCCACCCCCCCTGTGGTTGCCCATACAATAGTTGTATTTTGCATGAGTCTATGAGATACTGAAACGAGTTCAGGGTGAGGGAAGGGTGGCGAGTTGGTAAACAACCACCGAAACTGAGGCATTGTTTGTAATGCCCATGTTACACTGTGGAGATGGCAGCCTGATGAACCTTCAGGATAAATATCGGACGCTACGGCAAATACTGAATAATTTGCAAAGGGTAGTGGTAGCATATTCAGGGGGTGTCGATAGTACTTTTTTGCTAAAGGCTGCTGTCGATACAATAGGCAGGGACAACGTGCTGGCCTGTATAGGCATAAGCCCGTCCCTTACCATCGTTCGTTTGTCAATATCCACTGGTCATTGTTAATATGTCGCAGCAGGTATTTGCCCCTGAGAAACTGCCCATTGAGATTAAATTTCAGCAAGCTGTCCTCTTCCTTCAGCTGCTGATATGTGCCGGACTCAACGATGTGAACTTCTCCGCGCCCATTATTTACCGCCCCCTGATATGTCAGAAATTTGAGTGGGTGGTCAAATATTTTCGTAGCCCTTACCTCTTCCGATTGTATTTTTTCAGGATGTGTATCGAGGCGATAAGTCAGGAGGGTTGTGCCCCGTTCCAGCATAAAGTCCCAGTGGACATCATTTTCTTTTCGATGTTCCTGAACAACGAATTGCTTTTCGCTACCAGTCATTATATTCTCATTGCATAAAATATTTGTTGCGTGATGCTCGATACATTATACTGCAAGCGGGAGAATTTGACAGGACGGGTATGGATATATTAAAAATTAACGGACATGAAAAACAGTTTCCGGACGGTGTGCCCGGGACCCTGCGCGAATTGGTCGAGCAGATG
Source organism: Phycisphaerae bacterium (assembly GCA_015486815.1). GTDB lineage: Bacteria > Planctomycetota > Phycisphaerae > JAAYCJ01 > JAAYCJ01 > S014-18. The sequence goes on from WFQY01000360.1 coordinate 5,133, forward strand.
CATATAAACGAATCGACGATAGTGGCAGAGGTTGAGGGAGAAATCGTTGCTGGAGCGGACTTTGCAACAACCAGGCTCTCCGGAGGCCAGTGTATTGAACTGATTCGTTTTGTCGGAGGAGGTTAGGCAGGTGGATGCACTGATTATTGCGGATAGAAGATTTAATTCCCGATTGCTCATCGGAACGGGAAAGTTCGCCTCCTGCGGAT
>WFQY01000361.1 GCA_015486815.1 Phycisphaerae bacterium
CTTGGCAGGATTGGCGATATACGATGCAAGTTTTAGGCTATCGCCAACATTGGGATTCGGATATTTACAATTGCCCCTCACAAGCAAGTTTTAAGGGAGTATCGAAAACAGTAGCTTACGGGTTAAATTATTATATTACATACCACCAGTGGTTTCATGGAGCAAAACTTCGAAGAATTACGGATATCGAATGGCCATCTTATACCAGTTTGTCGGGGGATAGGGACGGCAGTGTATATGTCTATACAACATGGAACTGCTTTTCAGAATTGAACTATTGGGCTATACACGGAGGGCAACGGTTCGTCAATGTTCTCTATATTGACGGACATGCCAGCTCGCGTCTGGGATCGGATATACCTACAGATACTACGAATATCTTCTGGTATGGAAATTCAAGGCACGATTAGAAAACAATTGCACCGTCCTTGATCTGCATGAAGCAAGTAAACAATTCTTTACTAAACTCGGAGCTAATGGATGAGAACAATTCCAAACGGGACGACCAAAAGATTTAACATATTTCTGCTTCAAAGGAGCTTATATGATGGCGAAGCTTATAGTTCGGGAATTAGCTAAAAGTGATTTTCCACTCAGAAATTATGTAACATATCGAGGGGAACACGAAAAGTGTATATTGTATATTGCGTTAATATCTCATTTTTTTCTGCCTTTTTTATGTTCTGCTCAGGTAACGCTGGTTGACCGCGGGAAACCAGCAGCTGTTATTATAGTTGCGGAAGATGCTCCCTTGCCTGTACAGCTTGCGGTTGAAGAGTTTAATTGTTACATTACCAAAATAACAGGTGTTCCTCTTCCCGTTGCGACACCAAAGGATGCTTCCGCTGCTGGATATCGATATCGCGTTCTCGTTGGTGAAAGCGAGGCGACGCGCTCTCTGGGCATCTCCAATAAGGATTTTGCCAGGCAGGAATATATGGTTGCGATAAGGGGAAACGACTTGATTTTGGCAGGATTTGACAGCCAGGAAAAAGGCACTCTGGACTATAAGAAACAAGGCGTATGGGATTCTTTTGATTTCTGGACTCCGGTAGGTTCACTCTACGCGGTATATGATTTTCTGGAGCGATGTTGCGGAGTCAGGTGGTATTTACCGACAGAACTTGGCGAAGTTGTTCCTCACCGGAAAACAATTATAGTAAAAGATGTTAACATAAAAAGAAAACCATGGGCGAAACATCGTTTGTTAACTCCACATGGATTGACATTTCCGACAAAGATGCCTGCTTCACTTTATTGCTGGAAGGTTATTCCGTACGACGCACCACAAGACGAAATAGATAAATTCGTCAGTAAAGTAAAACCATTACCGTATAGAGAAGCGGTTCTGTACTGGTTGAGACAGCGGCTGGGTGGCGAACCGTTTGTGGCCACCCATGCTTTCACTACATGGCGAAAAAGATTTTTAAAAACGCATCCTGAATATTTCGCTGTTGATAAACAGGGAAAAATTCTTGTACCGCCCAATGAACTTAATAACAAACAGCATCTGAAATACACTTCACCGGCAGTTGTGGCACAGATAGTAAAAGATATTGTTGCATGGAGGAATGGCAGTCCACGGGACGAGAACGGAATTTACAGATTTAATCCGGAGTCGATACTGGAAAACTATTTCAGTATAAATCCGCAGGACGGTTCCGACTGGTCTCAGGATCCTGACACGCAGAAATACATATTGCCAAAAGCAACCAGGATGATTACCCGTTCGGCAACTGATAAAGAAAGTGAATATGTTTATACTTACGCGAAAATGGTTGCTGATAAAATAGCAAAAAAAGCTCCGGATGTTATAGTTACTATTCTTGCGTATGACGGATACTTTTTTCCGCCTGAAAAAATAGTGCTTCCAGATAATGTCTCCGTTCGGGTTTGTAAGCAGCAGGTCAAATCCCGCACAACCAGAAATGATGCCATGTGGGATCGGGTGTTGCAAGACTGGAGCAGGAGAACAAAAGGTTTACAGATATGGGAATACTTCAATTTCCCCCAGCATAAACGTATGAATGTTTTTCCGGGGCTTGTTCCTGTGAGGATATGTAATGA